>NZ_CALNAT010000001.1 GCF_937873925.1 uncultured Proteiniphilum sp.
CCCAGGTTCGCACCTTCCAATAGAGTAATTGACCGGAATGGAGAGGTTTTCCGTTGTATTCTACCAAAACGCTTGATGATGATTCGATTTTTCCGGAATCCCAAAAGTCGGTTTCTTCTTCGGACAGCCTTTCGGAACTACCGGCTACTACTATTTGATATGCCGTTTGTGACGCCCCCTGCCTGTTGGAACTGTTTTTCCAGCTAAACCGGGGTTGAAGCGTGTTTATACCTAAGGGTTCGTTTAAATTTTCACAGGTGGGATCAGATATTGAGAATCTGCCGGAACGGAGACATCCCGAAGTGAGAAGTAAGAAGATGCCCAGAACGGCGAATTGAAAATATTTGTCGGTTGATGCCATGAGGATGAATTTTTTATTGAAGATTTTTCAAATAAATATATGTTGGATTATACTGCAACTTACAGGAGTTGATTTTCAGGATTTGTAATTTCTCTGGCTAACTAATTTTTACGGAGAATTAATATTGCATCCGAATCGACGGGTGTTTGCGCTTCAAGTCCATTATCGTCCTGGATTATATCTGCTTTCAGATAAGTATTACTGGCTGTATCAAACCACCGGGCAGTGTAATGCTGAGCGTTTATACCGTTGAGTTTGATTACATCCCGAACCGGTACATATACCAATATCATATTTCGGTCGTCGGTAGCCAGTATCGATTGCCATCGCGGAGACTCTGATAAACCCGGCTGTTCTTTCAATAATTCATTTGCCGGAAATAGCTCCCACCAGTCAATATTTCTAAAAAAACCGGCAAGGTAACCTATCTGGATACCTCCCGGATGTAAAAGCGCATCCTGCCAGGTGATTTTTGATGGTTCTCTTTTTCCGTGATTAATCGGTGTATCTCCTTTACGTAACCATGGCCAGATGGTATGCGAACCGTATGATATACCGGCGACAGGTGTAGAGAAAATACTCCAGTAAGCACTATTACGCACTTCTTTTGCATTATACCCATTTTCATATACCGGTTCCGTATCTATTATCGGACGAGGAATAAGTTTTTTCCATTCTGTCACTACCGGGCCTTGTGTTTTCCAGCGGATGGCATTATCACTATTTGTATGTCCTGTCTGGTAGCAGATCATATCAAGCCATGATTCTTCATCGAAATCGCTCCCATACCACGAAAATCCCTGGGGATGAAGGGTGACGATGTTGGTATGATGATTATTGTTAAAGACCTTCCGACCTATGTTCTTCCATTTATTTTCGTTTTCTCCGGTATATTTACCATCACCTCCAAGATTCCAGATTACATGATTTCCATCGTAACGGGCCAATATATATTCAGCCAGTTTTATAGCCGACTCCTCCGGAAGCACAAACCCGGGATTCAGATCGCCGCCGTATGCCCAAAGCATAACCGGTGCCGCAACTAATCCGTAATCATTAATACGGTCAATCCGATCGTCCAGGCATTTAAAAAAAGACGGATTAACCTTAATCATGTCGACTCCCGAAAAAGCGGTTTCTTTTTCTGCGTTATAGGGACCCCCACGCCATTGTGTTGTAATAAGTTGAATAACAGAATAGCCGTTTGCACTTCGGTTAGAAAGATATTTATTCCATTCGTTGACAGTAGAAAAAAGGCCGCCATTCCAAGCCGTACACCCTATATACAGAAATGGTTTATCATCGCTGTATGCCAAGTGATATGTTCCCTTCGTATGCTGTAACGCGCCTCTTCGATATATATCAAACTTACTACGATTACGGACACACTTAAAATTACCTTTTATTCCGTTAAGTTTATCGTTTGTATCATCTGAACAAATTGTCCTATATTTCCATTTCCCTACTTGGTTTGGCATAAAACGTATCTTCCACGTGTTTTCCCCATCCCAGAAACCCCTGACTATAAATTTCCTTCCGGACGGCGATATGAATTCAGCGCCGAAGAAATCAATATCGTACAGCGGATTGTCATATAATTTCCGGCTTTCGAAAACCAACTCTTTTTTATGCCATTTTTCCATTGCTGTATTGTTGCCGGAAATAAAGAATGGGCATGTAAGAGAGTATAAAATAATAAATATAAATCTTTCACTCATAATTGATAGCTCTTTAAATCCTTTTTGTCACCGATTTATATGTGTCCGGGTTTCCGTTTCGGGGAGTCGATTGTCAGAGTTTTTAATCCTTCTTTTCAGGTAGTATACTAGTTTATTTCCATTAAAATACTTACGGGGCCCAACAGCCCGTAATCCTTCAAAGGCGACCCTGCTTCCGGACCGCTGATCGTCCAGGTTTTTCTCTGCTGTTCAGGTAAACCGGCATCGTAGGCCAGCCGGTTGAACCATGTGCTTGTTACTGCTATTTCCAGATTGTTTTCACCGGTTTGAAGATGTCCGGTAATGTCCATTATGTAAGGATAGGTCCATCTGGTTGCTACATCCGATCCGTTCAACCTGACTTTCGCTATCATTTCCACCCGTCCCAGATCCAGTAAATACCGTGTTCCCTCCGGCTTATCTTCTATATGGAAAGTCGTGCGGTAAACAGCTGTTCCCGAAAAGGCCTTACCTTCCGCGCTGAGTGACGGAATATCTTTCCATGCCGTTAATTGATCGATTTCAACCGGCGGTTGTTCTATCCCCCATCCGGTGGGAAAAGAGACTTTCCAATCATTTTGGATTTCCGTTTTTTCCGTGGCGGAGAGCGATTTCTCCGGATGAACGGTACTTTCGTGAAAGACGACAAAGCAGGATGTTCCTGCCGGAAGATCCATTTCCATATGCGTATATCCGTCTTCCGTTGTTTCTGATGCAACGGGCCTCGTTTCGCCTGTAAGCGGGTCCCATATCTCGGCAGAGCCTGTACAGCGGAATGAAACAGTTCCTTTGTATTCTTTTCCTTGGGGAGCGGATAAAAAATAAAAATCGGAATCTTTTGTTTTACGGTGTAACCACCGGACATCGAAAAATTGCACACTGATATCCGGATGGATTTTTTCGGAAATCAAAGCCGGCCCGATATCGCCGCGATAGACCTTCCCTTTTCCAACAGTACGAACGTTTTGCCTGCCGTCTCCCCAGAGAGCTTCAACCGCTTTTTGGAAACGGCTCTCCTCTACTTTTCCTCCCCTTAATGTCGCGATACCTGCGGGCGGTTCCCCTACGATAGTTACCCCTTGTTTTGCAAAGGAAAGAATTTTCTCCACCGTTTCAGGCAGCATCCTCTTACAGTCATATAACCATAAGACACGGTATGAAATTCCTTCGGGTGTAACCAGTTGTCCGTTTTTGACCGACAACCGGTTGAGCAATACGTCCGGATTGCAATAGTCGTATGCATAACCTTCCGGAAAATCAAGCGATTGCCGGGGTTTATGGTTCTGCTCGTCACCCAGGTACATCAATACGTCCGAGACGGGACTTCCGCTTTCAAGCATGTAATTACACCTTGCCAGGTAACCGGTAAAATGAGGCATGTGCTGCCACCAGGTCTGCAAACGCAGGAAAGGCGTTCCGATGGTGGAACCAAAAGAGGTAGCGGGGGGCAGGAAATCCGTGCGTGGGTTGTGCGTATAGGTATGGAAGACCAAATGGGTAACTCCACGCGCCAGATGTTCGTCGGCTATATCTTTCAGGAACCGGGGATGTTCATTCCACGACAAGTCAAAAGAAGTAAATGCTTCGGCGGCAGTCCTTTTCTTTCCATATACGCGGCTTGCCGACACGCAGGGTTTCACCGGCTTGAATTCGATGCTTCCGACATACGATTCCTGCCGCGGATGCCAGAATTCACACATCGGCACATCCGCGTACTTGTAATATTCCAGTATATCTCCCGGGAAGATATCTCCTGATGCCGTTTCAAATGAAAGTTCCAGTCCGTTCTTTTGGGCAATACTACTCATTTCACCGAAGAAATTCTTTACCAGCAAATCGTTTAAAGTTACCCGCCAGTCCCGTAAGAAGCGGGCTGTCGTTTCCGGATCCTTCACTACATATCCGAACAGTGCGGGGAACATGGGGAATAAGGAATAATTCCATTTTTCCTGAAATGTGTTGTCCAGACCCGCCGTCCATGTTTGGGTCTTGCATTCCCAACTGTCTATCAATATACCGTTCAGTAATCCGTTTTTCAGGCTGTTATTATCGTTCATCAGCCGGCCTATGTACCCCTCAAAGTTTGCACGGGCACCGGATGTATCGAGTTTGTTGCATTCCCAGCCGGTAGCTTCCGCAGGAGCCGGCCCATTCTTCATGCCGGTGTTCACGTGTCCAATTCGCAGGACGGTCCATTTTCCTTCGGGGGCATCCCATGCCAATACTCCTTCCGGATCCATTTTGGACGTAATATCAACGATGATCGAAGGATCGACCCATGTATTCCCTGATTGTTCAGGGTGCTCCTCCCTCATGATCCTCCTTAATGTCCATGCCGCTTCCGATTCCCAATTTTGTCGGCGTGCGGCGGAATAAAAATTGAGATAAGATATTGCCATCTCATGCAGGTTGGTGATTTCTATCCTGTACGATTGCGCCGTTGTTTCCACGCAGGCAATGGAAACAGGCTGGTCATCCTGCCAACTGCCCGGTGGCATTTCCACATGGGCAATTTGTTTTATTTCACTGCCGGTTTCGGCATAAATAGTAACCGTGATGTCAGGAGAATAGCTCCATGCATGGGAGAAGGAGTTCACCGGTGGGAACTCTACTGTGCGGATCGTGGTTTCCTCTTCGAAATCGATATCAATGGTCGTGGGTCCCGACAGTGAAGGGGGAATCATTAATTTCCTTTGTTCCGAGAGGCATTCCTTCCACGCCAGGTCGGGACGATTACTCTGTACGCCGGCGGGGATCAGCCGGGTACCCGTATCACCTTCAGGAGTAGGGAACGCAATGACAAAAAGATCTTTATAATTGCGCCCTTCATCTTCACTGGGCTGGGGCTTTTCCAATCGTATGTTTACCGTTTGGCCGCCGCTGATATCTGTGCGGGAACGCACGAGATGACGCATGGCGTTCTCCGGCTCGATCCATGGTCCTCCGGCATAAGACCATCCCGGGCAATTCTGCATGGTGAACTTCAGGTCTAACCGTTTGCACTCTTCGGCCGTCCAGACAATGAGTTCATCCCAGGATTCACTTAATGCTTTGATTTGTGGGGACACGCCCGGCCATTCCCCGCCGAACTGCCCGTGGAATAGCTGGATACCTGATATACCGGCTGCGGCGATAGCCTCCAGATCGTCCGTAATACCTTCTTTCGATACATTGCCTCCAATAAAATGAAACCATGTTTCCGGGTAATGATCTTTACCGGGACTCTTAAATACTTCTTTGTTCAGCGGAGTATCCGTATCCTCTTGAGAATTCAAATATGAATAACCGGTAAAAAAAATGCCGCCGGCCAGTACAAGTAGTATTTGTAATGAAGTTTTCATCCTGATCTTCCTTTCAATTTATGTCAGATCATCTATTCTCTCGGGTCAAATAATTACGGCATCCGGTTTCTGACGTAATGTGACTGATCTGCCAATGATTTTTCCGGCCTTGCGATTCAATTTTACAAAAATAAATGTTTTTTCTATTCTAGGACTCTATCAGAATGATATAAAACTAAGAATTTTGATATTATGTATATCAGTTGCCTGAAAATAAACAGAGTGATCAATTAAGAATCACTCTGTTTATTTCGTTTAGTAATAGGCTATGGTGAAGAAATGATTTGACTTCACATTTTTTTAATAGCCCACAGAATCTCCTGTACTTTCCATCGATATGAATGGGCGGCAATATCTTGCCGGTGAAAGGTACGTCAAGTTCTGCAGGCTATTTATCAAGCATGATTCCGAATTACTTTTTTGTAAATCTAAATCCTCTGAGGTTATGTCCTCCTTCGAAATAATATTTGAACGTATGCCTTCCTTCCGTCAAAGTTAAAGTCAATTTATCTTCGGGGGAAGAGATTAATTGGTACGATCCCCAACCACCGGTATTAGGAATCGGGATGGGTCCGGTAACATCCACACCGTCCAATTCCAGGTGAAAACTACCGCTTCCGGGGACCGCAGCCCACACCTCCACCGCGTATTCTCCTGCATCGGCAACATCTACCGTATAAAGCAACCACTCTCCGGGATTGGTATATCCGATATTTGCACCGTCGCCTTCTATCTCAACCGGATTACTTTGATTATCGCCGTTATTTCGGCGGTAATTGTCATTGCCAATATGATTATTTGCATCGTTGTCGTGAAAAGCGTATCCCTCACCGCCAAGGTCGAAATTTGCTGAAGCAAGTTCATAAGGCGCCTCTGCAGAAAGGATATGCGGTCCTTTGAAAGGACGGGTATAAGCTACATCCACCTCAATTTTCTTCTCAATGTTGCCTATTCGATATACAATATTGGTTACACCTACATTAATTGCTGTGATCTCCCCTCCTTCGCTGACGATGGCTACCTCCGGGTTTTCTGAACTCCAGGAATAGGCCGGGATGTCATTGACATTCTCCGGTATAAAAGTGATCAGGACGGTTTTTTTATTCCCGGGAAGCAGTTCGAGGAAAGCTTCACTGATCACCACGTCTTCCAATGGAATCCGGACAATCGCTGTGAGGGGCACCTTGGTGGAAAGGGTGCCGCTGCTTACTACAATATTGGTAGAACCTTCTCCGACCACTTTCACCAAACCGCCTGATGTTACGGTAGCCACCTGGGGATCTTCACTCGACCACTCATATATTCCTTCCGTGGGGCTGGCGCTCAGTTGTATTTGTTCGTCGACAAACAGCGACAGAGATTGTCTGTTCACGTAAATATTCGTTTCTTCTTCTATCCTATCGTAGTGGTAGCATCCTGTTACACACCCAAGGAAGAGAAACCACAGACTTATTTTAACAAATTTAGCTTTCATCATTCTACTATATAAATTAATTTGTTAATCATTTTGATATCCGATTTCGTTTATTCCATTCTTTTCAACGTTTCTTTTATCGTTATCCAGTTGTCCCATACTTCGGGCTGGGTGCTCGTAGCAGGGCTTTTTAGGGTACGGTAACGATAATACAGGTAAAACCGCTTGACAATTTTTGTGTCGAGATAGGTCTTCGCTTCTTCATAGATATTCCATTCAGGCCCTCCGTCCAATTGCTCCACTTGGATTGTTCCGTATGGAGTAATCTGTACTTGGTTGTTTTCATCAACCGTCAGAATAATTGAATATTTTTTAATGTCTTCAATAGTGGCCGTTGTTACGATTTGCGTATTACTGCCTGCATACAGACGCACTGAATTATGGGTCAATGGGCGAACCAGTTTAGAAGTGGAAACGCTTGTATTATTACCCTCTTCACCGATAATGGTTCCCCTTAATTGATAATAAGTATCCGTAATCTGTTCGGCATAATCATTTTTCATCGTTACCCGAAACAGTACACCTGATTTTTCTTTATTGACCTCATACTTTGATGTGCTCTTGATTGAAATAGGAATAAAATAAATCGAATCGGGCGACAAACCTTCCGTACGGACTTTAATCGGCATCTTTACATATTGATCGGTGTTGTGCGCGGGAAACACTACACGATTAGACTCAATCTGATATTTATCTTCCGGCAAAAGGCGGGCGTATTTGTCGACGTCAATATCAAAATTCGACCGATTATATTTATCAAACAAAACCACATCCGGCTCCAGTTCGACAACAAATTTTTCCGGATTGGATAAGGATCCTCCGCATCCAACTATTAAATGCGCGGTAATCTCTCCTTCTTCAGTGATTTTTCCCAGGTCATATTCTGCTGAAAAAACATTATGCTCGTTTTCACTTAAAAGATAAATCACATATTTATAATGTTCTCTTGCCGAAAAGTCCTCTTCGTTGCATGCTATAAAACCAATAAATGGAAGAACACATAGCAGGTATATAATTTTTTTCATAGATCTTATTTTTTATAATTAATTTTCCCATCCCGGATTTTGATCCAAATTCGGAACTTTCCTTATTTCATCCAAAGCGATAGGCATAAATACTAATCGTTTGTTGACGATCCGATTACGAGCTTTGGAATGATTGAGATGCACTCGGTTATAAAATCCTTCCTTGTAGGCATCCGTATCCATTCCCTGCATGGGTTCATTCTCTGTTTCTTCATAGATTCCCCATCGGCGGACGTCGTAATAACGCCTGTTTTCGAATAAAAACTCAATCATTCGCTCCCGTTCGATCAATTGTTGAATGGTCTCGGGAGAAGCAAGTTCCGTGTCACTTAACCCGGGTAACCCGGCGCGAAAGCGCACCTGGTTGAATGCGGACCGGATTTCTTCCACATCGCGCGTAAGGGTGTATTGCTCTCCGCTAACTGTATCGGTGACGGTATGAGTAGTGGTTAAATTATTTAAAGCTTCCGCATAAGAAAGCAGGATTTCCGCGTAACGGATAATAGGAAAAGGCTTGTCGATCCGTGCTGCCGCTGTGCCGGCCCAAGCATCATCCGGATGGATATACTTGCGCAGCACATAACCGGTAATCGGATAATTATTTACATTTCCCTGATGACTCTCTTTTCCCGCATTGCCATCTTTATAATAGGTGACCACTATATTTTTCCTGGCTGTCTCGGAGGTGGTGCTTGCCGTCCAGAAGCATTCACTGAAACCAATATTGGCATAGAAACGCATTTCACGGTTGGCATACATCTTATGCACTGAACCTTTCAGTATATATCCGGAAAATGTTTTGTCGCCTCCTCCCACAAAACCGTCCTCGGAATAAGGATATTGAGTGCTTGAAGTAGTGATATCACGCCCATCGGCCATATAATAAGCATCTATCACTTTCTGCGTAACTCCCATTCCATTCCATCCGCCCATGTTGGCAACCGGAAAAGAGTGTTGAGTATAGCTTAAGGTCGAGGGAGACATTCGTCCCCAAATAAACTCCTTGTTCTGAGATCCCAGGGTTTCTCCGTTGAACATATAGGAATAGGAACGGAACGGGTCAATATTTCCTGCACCGTCCGGAAAGGGAGCAGAAGGAACATTTTCCGGAAGGGTAGGAGTATCTCCCTGTTTTTCAACAGTATGAAGAGCATATATCTTCATATCCATAATCCGTTTTGCTGCAAAAGCAGCTTCTGCCCATTTTCTCTCATTGTAGGTTTGGGGAATATAATGCTTCCCATCTGTTTTCCGGGTCCAATTACCGAAGTAAACCCTTGCCGCACTCTGACCGTTAAATAAAGGACTGGCCGCTTGTAGACGTAAACGGGCAATTAGTCCGTAAGCAGCCCCTTTGGTTGGGCGCCCAAAAAAGTTTATTGCCACTTCAACCGGGAGGAATTGAGCTGCTTTTTCCAATTCCTGGCAAATATATTCGACACACTCATCGTAAGTAGCCCGTTGCGTATTGTAATACTCCGGCACTTCGTTATTTTCCAGGATTTCATCGCCTACAAGGATTACCGGTCCGTATTGCATCAAAAGATGATAATAGGCATAGGCACGCATAAAATAAACATACCCTAGCATGTCCCTTTTGTCGGAGGCTGTCATATCGGCTGCTTCGTCCATACGGGCGAGGATTGTATTTGATTTTCGGATAATCTGATACATGTTTCCCCAAATATCCATTCCATACATGTTGTTTGCTTTAACTTCATCCAGCACAAAAGCCATTCCATGAAATTCACCCGTATCGAAAAGAGTGAACCCTTCATCGGTTGCAAAGGGACCAGGGGTATAATTGTTTCCGAAAATTCTTCCTTCATCAGGGAAATACGCTGCCGTTCCCCATACATATTTTTCTAAGTTTCGCTTATTGCTGAAAATTGAATCCACCTGAAGCGTTTCATTAAAATAATAATCATCTGTATCTAAAAAATTACAAGATTGAAAGAGAAGAATGAGCACGATGGATAACAGAGTCGTTAAATATATTTTTATATTGTTCATGCCTGTATAATTTTAGAAGTTTAGATAAATCTGAAAAGTTAAGCGGGCAGGGATCGGATATGCCCGTCCGTTTTGGTGTGCTTGCTCCGGATCCCATAGGTCGACTTGATCCCAAACATATAAGTTATTTCCCACTAATTGAAAATCAACCGAAGTTAATCCAATCGTTTGAAATGCCGGAGATTTCCAGTTGTAGTTGACCGTGATCTCCTGCAAGCGCAAATATCTGCTGTTCCCTTTCCAAAAAGTAGATAATTGTGAATTATTGGCATTATATCCGTACGACAAGCGGGGAAAACGAGCATTGGGGTTCTCGGTTGAAGGATCTCCCGAATAGGAAGCCGGAGTCCAACGATTTTTTTGGTCGGCCACAATAGCCAGCACATTTCCGGTTTCTTGACCGTGAAAAGGAACATATCCCATGCCGTTGGTTAGCCAATAGCTTCCGTTATTATAATAATATCCCACATGGAAAAAATCGGTATCCCCTGTTCCTTTAAAAAGAACGCCGACAGTTAGATTCTTATAACGAAAATCAGCGCCAAACCCATACATTAGACGGGGATACGTTGCATAGGACAAAACTACCTGGTCGTCGGTGTTAATTTGTCCGTCGCCATTCACATCCTTATATTTGATGTCGCCGGGGAGCACCTCAAAACCTCCAAAATTTTGCTTCGGGCTACTCTTTACGTCTTCTTCATCACGAAACAAACCGGTGGCAACATATCCACGAATCGCTCCATGTGGAAAATTGGAATACTGCTGATAATTATATTTCGGATAAGCTTGCTCCCAGTTCTCTATTTTGTTGGTGGAATAGGTGAAATTACTTCGTAGGGTCAATGACAGGTCTTTATTAAAATCATGGCTATAAGAGATGTTCCCGTCTGATCCCCAACTCTTCATTTTTCCAACATTTCCATAAGGTAAACTAATTAATCCCACGTAATTGGGAATTTGTGCCCGTTGTTGGAAAATTCCGTCCCGCCGATCCTGAAAAAAATCGAGGACGAAAGAAATATGCTCATTCAATAAATGTCCTTCAAACCCGATATCGGATTTGATTGATTTTTCCCATTTCAGATTGTCAGCCCCTACGATTGATTCTGCGATTCCGCTTTCAGAGCTACCCCATCCGGCTGCACCATTTTCATTAATCCGGGTGATATAGGGGAAACGGGTTCCTGAGATCTGATCGTTTCCAACAGAACCATAGGAAGCCCGTATCTTGAAAAAATTCAGCCACGGGAGTTTGTCTTTTATTAACTCGTAATTAGTTGGCACCCAGCCTCCGGCAATGGATGGGAAGAATCCGAAGCGTCGACCGGACTGGAAGTTTTCAGAACCGGTGTACCCGAAGTTCACGTCCAATAAATAGGTGTCTCTATACCCATAGGTCAATCGGCTTGAAATTCCCTGGTATCGTTTGGGCGCTGCCGCCAGGTTCCAGTCAATACCGGTAATGTCCTGTGTCCTTTTGGAATCACTCATGTAATAATACGCCAAGGCTGAAACCCGGTGATCATCATTCATAATTTTCTCATAATTTATAGTGGATTCGAAATGGTATTTCCGGTACTGATGTTGCAAATAACCATAGTTCGCTGCAATCTTGTCTACTTTTTTGGCAATCTGTAATTTTCCGTTTACATCTCTTGACGAGGCATAATATAACTCGGGAAGCACATAACGGCGTTCCGTAAACCAACTTTGCGTGTCGAATGCTCCCTGCATCCTAAAATTCAATCCTTCAGTGATGAATGACAGGTCCTGCGCCAGTGCTAATGTTGCCTTGGCTAAATTCGAGTCATCGGAGGTAATTCCCGTATGGTTAATCATGACGTAAGGCGAGAAATTATTACTGGGTCCCCAGGCCGGCAGATGACCGGTAGAGTAAACTGTGGGGATCAGGAGGGGGGTTAGGTTTGATTGTGCTTCCCAGATGTAATTTGTGCTTGCCACCCCGGGCATTTTGTTTCGCGTTAAATATCCGTCAACTCCGAAAAAAACCTTCGTTGTTTTGGTTAAGTTAATATCCAGATTAGTTCTGTAAGAATAGGTATTGTATCCCATACCGACTTTGTACAGGCTGCTTGGATCCTGTTTGTACGCCGCGCTTTCATTCGACATGCCCAAACTAAAGAAATAGGTGGCAATTTCCCCTCCACCTTGAGCGCTCAAATAATAAGTCGTTTGATGGCTTACAGGGTTCACGATTTCTTTTTGCCAATTCACATCCGGGAAGAGATCTTTATCCAAACCATACTGGATTGTCTGCATGTCCCTTTCATTATAGAGAAGTTCGTCATCTCGCACTACCCGTGCTTCATTGGCTAACTTGGCGTATTCATACGCTTGCAGGTATTCCGGCATTTTTTGTAATTTTGAAATTGTATGGTTTATACGGGCATTGATCTTTAACTTTCCCGTAACACCCCGCTTGGTGGTAATCAATACTACCCCGTTGGCTCCCCTGACCCCATAAACGGCAGTGGCAGAGGCATCCTTCAGTACGGTAAAACTTTCCACGTCAGCGGGATCAATCGAGTTTAGATTTCCTTCTAAGCCGTCAATCAGTACCAAAGCCGAACTGTTTGCTCCGAAGGTGCTAATCCCCCTTATCCAGAATTCCGAAATATTTTTTCCCGGTTCCCCGCTTGACTGCATGGTAATTATCCCGGGCATGCGTCCACCAAGAATATTTGCCATCGAGGTAGCCGGTACCTGTAGCTGCCCCGTCTCAATAGTACTTATAGCTCCAACCGTACTGATTTTGCGCTGGACACTTCCTAAGCCCGTTATTACTACTTCATCAATAGTTGTTGTTATCTCTTTAAGAGTAATTTTTAAATCTTTCTCCTCTTTTTCTACCCGATATTCGAAATTTTCATATCCCATGAAACTAAAAATAACCATATCCCCTTTCGAAGCTTTGATAGTAAATTGCCCGTCTATGTCGGAACTAACCCCGAGCCCCGGACGATCTTTCAAATAGATACTTGTTCCGGGCAGAGATTCTCCTTTTTCATCATGAACAGTCCCCGATATCGTTAAACTTTGCTGTGCATAAACCGGAATCATCACCCAGATCAAACAACAGATAATTATTATATTTTTCATAATTTATTTAGTTTATAGTCAGAAAATCTATTCTACCGCCAGTTTACGGACGCAGTTATTATTGAAATCGGCAATATAAATATTATAGTCCTTATCAATGGCTACTCCTTTTGGGTAATTGAATAGGGCATCATCAGGATTCCCGTCCTGGTAACCGGACTTTCCGGCTATTCCGATCAGGGTGGATACTCTACCTGCCGGAGTAATCTGGCGGATACAATGGTTTCCTGCATCGGCAAGGACAATATTATTATTCACATCAAAAATTAATTGACAGGGATTAGTAAACAGCGCTTCATCCGTACTCCCGTCTTTCCATCCTGAAGTGTTTTTTGTTCCGGCAAATAATTTATGTTCCTTTGTCAGGATATTAAAAGTGAAAATGCAATGCCGGCTGGTATAGGAAATATATAACATATGGGTATTCACCGGGTCGAACGAAAGAAAACTGTCCGTGTCCGGTTCGATACCGTCGGCCACCAACTCTCCGACCCGTGTTTTTGGATTGAATTTAATAATCTGTCCGCCATAGGAACGGGTATAAATCATGTCGTCTAATTTACATGCCGCAAAACCATGCTTCCAGTTGATGGTGAAATCTTTCATTCCCGTACCCTGTTCTTCAGCCGAAGGATGCAATATTTGTCTTCGCCGCACCCCCCATTGAGCTGCCGGATCAAGCACATACATCACATCGCCTCCATCACTGGGGAACATAACCACTTTACCCTCAGTATCGGTTGAAGGAGCTCCTGTCGGGTCGCCGCTGAACATTTTGGTTACGGTTCGATCCTGTTGGTTGATCATCACAATATCATAATTACCTCTCCAATGTGAAAGGAAAATATTATATTCGTTATCTACGGTTAAAGTGGAAGGATTCATAAAAGTTGCCTCCGCAAATGAACCTGTTTTCAGCTCATTGGTTCCTTTCTGTCCGACTAAGGTAATGACCGTGGTGGAAATGTGATAAATAAACTTTTCGGGTGCAATGACGGAATCATTCCCTATAACCACTGAAATAGTACAAGTATCCCCTGGCTGACGGGGAGTAACAACCAATGCTTTTCCTTTATCGCAACCGATAATAGCCGCTTCTTTGTCATTAAAATAAACTTTAATTTTGGAAGGGTCATTTCCCAGGTTACTCCCTGAAATAAGCATACGCGTAGCCATTCCTCCTTCTAAAGGAGAAAAAGATTCGATTACAACCGGTTTTCCCGGATCATACGCTCCACCTTCTTTATCATTGTCGCCATTTTCTCCACACGACGACATGACAAACATACATGCGAACAGGATTACGCATGTGTTTTTGAAGGCATGCCAATTGATTAATTTGTTGTTATTCATACATTAGTTTTTTTAATTAGAGATTTACAGTTATTTTTTATTTATTATTACATTTCAATGAGTCCTTTGATTTGCTTCTGCACCGGATTACGGATGAATATATTGTATGGCCTGGATGAAGAGGGTATCTCACCATAAGGCAATAAGAATCTGCTCTTATCGGCATTGTATGCCAATAAGAGGTTAGATTGTTTATTAATGTGAATAAATAAGTTATTAAGTTAAC
>NZ_CALNAT010000002.1 GCF_937873925.1 uncultured Proteiniphilum sp.
CGGCTTGCGCTTCCTCGACAAATGCAATTGTCGACGCATTTAATCTTATTCGTCTGGGTAAAGCCAATGTCATTGTAACAGGTGGAGCCGAAGCAACCATCAGTCCCTCGGCAGTGGGAGGATTCAATGCTATGCATGCGCTATCCACCCGCAACGACTCCCCCGAAACGGCATCACGTCCTTTCAGCGCCAGTCGCGACGGGTTTGTGATTGGTGAGGGCGGAGCATCGCTCATCCTTGAGGAGTTAGGACATGCCCTGGCACGTGGGGCTACCATCTACGCAGAGGTAGTCGGCGGAGGTATGTCGGCCGATGCGCACCACATCACCGCTTCCCATCCCGAAGGATTGGGAGCCAAACTGGTGATGCGAAATGCGCTGGAGGATGCCGAAATGAGTCCGGATGAGATTGATTACATCAACGTACACGGCACATCCACACCTGTGGGAGACATCTCGGAGGTGAAGGCGATCCTCGACGTATTCGGAGAACACAGTTACAAACTGAATATCAGTTCTACCAAATCGATGACCGGCCATTTACTCGGAGGGGCAGGTGCATTGGAGGCATTGCTCACTATCCTGGCAATCAGGGATCAGATAGTCCCCCCCACCATCAATCATGAAGAAGGGGATGACGATCCGGAAATTGACTACAAATTGAATTTTACATTCAACAAAGCTCAAAAAAGGGAGATAAGAGCTGCGTTATCTAACACTTTTGGCTTTGGGGGACACAACGCAAGTGTAATTCTCAAGCAATTCAACAAATAGTGTGTTTAGAAGACTCATAAAGAGGATCAAGGCTTTCCCGCACAGAGGGAAAGAGCCTTACCTCTCGTTTTATAATATATTAGGATTCTACCCCGACAGGATAGATCTCTATAAGGAAGCCATGACCCACCGTTCTTCGTCCATCCGCTCGGAGAAGGGAAGATGGGTGAATAATGAACGTCTCGAATTTTTGGGAGACGCTATCCTTGATGCCATTGTCGCCGATATCCTCTATAAAAAATTCGAACATAAAAAGGAGGGGTTTCTCACCAGCACACGCTCGCGTATAGTACAGAGGGAAACACTCAACAAATTAGCCGTAGATCTGGGGCTTGACAAGCTTATTGTCTCATCGACCCGCAACCTGGCGCACAATACCAATATATATGGTGACGCTTTGGAGGCCCTTATCGGCGCCATCTATCTCGACCAGGGGTACCGGGTGGCCAAAAGATTCGTATTTGAAACGCTTATCAAACAACATCTCAACATCGACAAAGTACTGAAGAGTGAGGTCGATTTCAAATCCAGACTGATTGAGTGGGGACAGAAAAACAGGGTGGAAGTCAACTTCGAGGTGACGGAATCGAGTTATGATGCACAAAATAACCCGGTGTTCTTCTCCTGCGTGAAGGTGGGAGGTACAGAAATTGGTTCCGGAAAAGGATACTCGAAAAAGGAGTCCCACCAGATGGCGGCAAAAGTAGCCATCAAAAAGTTACGCGAAAGCAACGAACTACAGGAAGCGCTGGTTGAAACGACAGTACCACCCGCTTCCACCCCCGACAACGAGTGACGACCGGATTTCCACAATGGTGGTAATTGATGCCTGAATGACATCATAGCCCCGGGTTGCAGGGGCACTGATCAGATGCCGAAAGAAATTCCCATCTTCTTACCCTGGACCACAAGCTGGTTATCAGGTGTGACCAGCCGTAACTTACCCCCCACTTCCGACAGAGGCACATCGGTGATATCGGATCCGATCTTTGCTACCATCCTCCCGAATTTTTTTTCATGGATCAGTTCAGCCGCATGTCCTCCCAGCAACGTACCGAGATTCCTGTCGTATGGCGACGGTGAACCCCCGCGCTGAATATAACCCAGCACGGTCTCGCGGGTCTCATAACCGGTCTGCGCCTCGATCTCACGGGCAAAATAGGTGGCAGGATGCTCTTTAACCGGCAACTCGACTCCTTCCGCTACGGCTACGATGGAATAGGCTTTTCCTATCTCCATCCGTTGATTGATCTTGCCGATGATCACTTTCATATTATACCCCAGTTCCGGTAAAAGAATGATATCCGCTCCCCCGGCCATGCCGGCATGAAGCGTGATCCATCCGGCGTGATGTCCCATCAGTTCGATCACCATGACCCGCCGGTGTGAACTGGCGGTAGAATGAAGTCTGTCGATCGCGTCAGTGGCAATATTCACCGCCGTATCGAATCCAAAGGTTATATCTGTCCCGTATACGTCGTTATCGATGGTCTTGGGTATTCCCACCACGTTCAATCCCAGCTCCGAAAGCATCAAGGTGGTACGTTGCGTACCGTTTCCGCCGATACAGACCAGACAATCGAGATCCAGCTCGTTATAGGCATTCTTGATCTGTTCCCTGTCTTTCTCGTCGGGAGAGTTGATCATTTTACGGAATACTTTCTCCCGCGCCGTCCCCAGGATTGTCCCCCCCATATTCAGAATTCCCGAGAGGGACGGATCAGTGAGCTCCACAATATCCTTGTGCAGTAATCCGGAAAAACCGTTCTGAATACCGATCATCTGCATGCCATAATTATTGATGGCCGTTTTACCTACGCCACGTATAGTAGCGTTGATGCCGGGTGCGTCACCGCCCGAAGTAAGAATACCTACCTTCATCTGAGTTATGAATTACCAATTAAGTTATTCCCCATCCCCAATCTTGAATCTTGAATCTTTGAATCTTGATACCTGCAAAGGAAACAAAAAAAGAGAAAAAAAAGAAGTTTCGGCAAGATTATTTTCCGGGGGATGATTGCACACCCTGTCTGTTCCCATCATTAGCGGCACCCTTGCCATAGATAATCCCGGCAGCCCGCTCCGATGCCCCGGGGCCGCCCAGGATCCGCCGCATCTCTTCATAATTGTCGAGCATATTCTGCCGGTAGCTCTGCACATGAAGTATCTGTTTCAGCTCATTACGTATATTATCTACGGTGAAGAAGCGGGCAAACAACTCTTTGACGACCGGTCGTCCGCACACAAGATTCACCAGGGAAATATAAGGGGTATGAAGAATATGTCTGAAAATCCAATAAGTGAGCCGTGGCATCGGCGTCCGGTAGCAGACCACCTGCGGCACATTGAGCAGGGCTGTCTCCAGCGTGGCCGTGCCTGATGTCACCAGGGCGGCATCCGACTGTGCCAGAATGCGGTAAGTCTGGTTAAAAAGCACCCTCGCCGGGGGAAAGGAGGTGACGAAATCGTTGTAGAAAGCAGGATCAATACCCGGCGCCCCGGCTACAATCAACTGGTAACCCTCCGAATAGCCCTTCACCGCTTCCAGCATGGAAGGCAGGTTATTGGCGATCTCCTGCTTGCGACTTCCCGCCAAGAGAGCGATTATCGGCCTGTTTTCCAGTCCGTTTGCTTCTACGAACTGTATAAAAGTCTCCTCTTTGTGATCCCGGTATGTAACGGCATCTACCGTGGGATTCCCCACATAATGTACCTTGTATTGATGTTCCCTGAAAAAATCGACCTCAAACGGCAGGATCGAGAGCATCTCGTCTACATATTTCCTGAACAATCTTACCCGGTACTTTTTCCATGCCCACACTTTGGGTGAAATATAGTAGTAAATGGGAATGCCCAGTTTTGTCTTTACATACTGGGCGATCTTCAGGTTAAAGCCGGGGTAATCGACCAGGATCACCATATCGGGCCGATAAGCGGCAATATCCTTTTTGCAAAATGTAAGATTCCGGAGGATCGTACGTGCATTCAATACCACCGGAATAATGCCCATAAAGGCCATATCCCGGTAGTGTCTTACCAGCGTTCCACCGGCAGATTGCATCAGATCCCCCCCAAAGAAGCGAAAATCGGCGTCTTTGTCAAGCCTCTGTAACGACCGCATCAGATTGGATGCATGCAGGTCGCCAGATGCCTCTCCTGCTACAAGATAGTATTTCATTTTAATCAGAGTAATGAATAAAGAACATTCTCATCAATCCATACATGGGCACATTGGCACGTTAATAACCACCTTCCCACTTCTTCAATTGAGGAAGAAAATCATATGCCGTCATATCGATCTTCACCGGCACAACAGCTGCATATCCATTTGCCAAAGCCCACTCATCGCTGTTATCATTCTCCTCCTCCCAGTTCTCGAAATTACCGGTCATCCAGAAAACATCCCTTCCCGAACCGTCTTTCGAACGGTGGTATTCATTCACCCATTTACCCTGTGTTTGCGTAGTCATTTTAACCCCCTTTACCGCTCCTGCAGGGACATTCACATTCAGGCAGATTCCTTTGGGAAGGCCCTCGTCAATCACTTTCGCCGCCAGCTTACGGGCCACCTCCATGGTGAATGAGAAATCGGCATCAGGTGTGAAGTCACACAGTGAAAAACCGATGGAAGGCACATCGAATACACATCCCTCGATAGCGGCTCCCATAGTACCGGAATAAATGACACTGATCCCGGCATTGGAACCGTGGTTGATCCCCGAGACCAACAGGTCGGGCTTCCGGTCTACAAATTCGTTCAGCGCCAGCTTTACACAATCGACCGGCGTACCGTTACACATATAGGCGGTGAGGTTCTCCTCTTTCCGGTATACTCTTGCCCGAAGCGGGTGGGTGGGGGAAATGGCGCTCGACATCCCCGAACGGTGCGCGTCGGGCGCAAACACAATCACCTCTCCCAAATCTCTCATCGCTTCCGTCAGCGAAGCAATTCCTTTCGCCTGATACCCGTCGTCGTTGGTCACAAGTATCAGGGGTTTTCTATTCATCATTTTGCCTTACTTTTAAGAATTGCAAATATAAGGAATTAAAGCCATTTTCACACGATCGGAATTGTTATGATAAGGTTTATTCTTTTATCAAATTAATATATTTAGTCGAGCTTTAAAAAGCCTATTTTTCTTTAGTTTGTAAATTTATTCCTCCAGCATATACCAAGTTGTATTTTCAGCATTATAAATATCTGTTTCAAGAAGTGCCAGAAAGATGATTCCATTTGTTCATAATCTTCTTTCGTTATATGTCCCTATTCACGTAAATATGCACCCTCAGCCAGTAATTCATCTCTCAATCTTGAAATATCGACCTCAGACAGCAAACATCCCTCTTTCACTGCCATTTTTGCAGCACGTCCCGCGGCTTCACCCATCGCCATACAGGGAGCCATCACCCTGATTGCAGACATGGCCTCATGCGTCGTGGAAATACTTCGCCCGGCCACGATCAAATTTTCCACATGAAGCGGCAAAAGTGAACGGTAAGGTATATCATAACAATCCCCGCTCCATTCCAGTGTACAATCACCTCCAACCGGGTGATGTATGTCTAGCGGGTAACTAGCTACAGCTATACCGTCGTCAAAACGACGACAGTTGATAATATCCTCGCGTGTCATCACATAGGCACCCACGATGCGCCTTGTCTCTCTTATCCCCAGGAAAGGAGCTGTTCTTGCCAGATATGCTTTATCAAATCCGGGGACGTACCGGATCAGGTATTCCGCGATTTGGCCGATCTGTTTCCTTGCAATAAACTCTCCCCGCGTCAGGCTGGTCGGATTGGTACCATCTACCCCATTAACACGTGTCATATTGATCCATACCTCACCCTGTTTCAATCCGGTAATAATGATGGTTCGGTCGGTGGGAAGCGTGAATCCCTCCTCTCTTGCCTTTTGGATGAGACTACGCAGGCCTACAACAATAAATTGTCTGTTTTGTCCAAAATATTCATTGGGAATAAAATCGGTCAGATATGTACGGGGTTCTTCAGCAATACTCATCCGTAATTGTTCCGTATCCACCCCAGCCATGCTAAACATCAATGTAGGGGGTTGTACTCCTCCCTGCTCATTGCCCTGCTCGCAGGGAACTCCCGATCGATAAGCCACATCGGCATCTCCTGTACAATCAATAATTGTCTTTGCAAAAATAACCTCCCGACCCGACTTGCTCTCAATGACAACTCCCTTAACTGACCTTCCCTCCATGATTACATCCGAGAAAGAGGTATAGAGCAGTATTTCCACTCCTTTCTCCATCAGCATATCAAATGCAACTGCCTTTACTGCCTCGGGTTCTACCAGTGTGATACTCATATGAAGGGGGCAAGGCCGATGTTCACTGGCAGCATTGAGGACGGTAAGGCGGTCGATGAATTTCTGGGGTAATCCTTTGATGATCTGGTTCTTTTTCTGACCCAGGAAACCGAGTATAGGAAGACCAATGGTCATATTCCCTCCCAGAAAGCTTCGATTCTCAATCAACGCGACCTTCAGTCCGTCACCGGCTGCGGCCAAAGCAGCAATAATTCCCGAAGGCCCTCCACCCACAACCAATACATCCACCTCCATTCTAACCGGTAATTCTTTCCGCGATTCAATAAAATAGTGTACTTGTTTTTCCATGACATATATTATTATTTGATCGGAATAATTAATTCGCTCGTGGTGGTTCCCATCGATGACACTATAATATTATTTTCAGTTAAATGCACCAGCCGCCATTTATCAGCTCCGGTCACCAATGCATCGGTTCCCACCTGGACAATCTGTTTTCCATTCGACAGCGGAAAATTAATCACTTCTCCTTTGTGAAAATGCCCCGCGAGGATCAACCGTACTGAAGGGACAGAGGTAAGGGCTTCATAGAGTTCATTATTCGACTCAGGCAATGCGGACTCCTGAGTAAAGGGAATATGCATAAGGACAATTTCCACATCCTCTTCAGAAGCTTTCAACTCTGTCAGTAACCAGTGTAGTTGTGGCTTGTCGATATAAGGATTTACCATCTTCTCCTGTTTTTTAAATTGGTAGAAACTATTATCCAGGAAGATCAATCTGTAGGTAGTATTCCCGATTTCATATATACGACTATAGTAGGTACCTTCCCTGAAACAATCGAAGTTCCTTATCCATGCAGCCCTGGCTCGTCCGGTATGCAATTGATCAGGGATTACTTTATTCTTACCCCACTCATAAGAGAAAATATCATGGTTTCCCAAAGTCAGATAAATAGGATAGTGGTATTCATCCATTAACCGGGCGAAGAGTTCAACCTGATAAGCGAGCCTGTTTCCCTGCACCGTTTTTGCATCAAAGAAATCGATCATATCGCCTGTGGCAATGATCATATCGCTTCCGGTATCATCTGGCGTGGTTTTCATAAACTGCCTGAATCTATTATTGGCATCTTTATAGTTTCTTGTATATTCCCTGTGATACACGATATCCGGATCATAATTTTCCAGATTGAACATCGTATGCATATCGGTAATATGCAGGAAAGAGAGCGTATCTTTCTGTGCAGAAAGATCTCCAACTATCAGTAGAAAGATAAAAATCAAGAGGAATATATTCCCCAATCCTGAAAAAATAGATTTGAATATCATCATTTTTTTCTTTAAAAAATTATAGTTTTCATTAAATATCGAAGGCTATAAACCCTTTCTCAGGTTTGTTTCTACGATATTTGTCTTTTTTGTTTTATTGATCAAATATTTATACAGTAACATGAATATCGGAATCAACAACAGCAGTATAGAAAACAGCACCAGTATCTTTCGCTGCATCTTGTTAGTGATTGCCAGTCCTCCCACCGCGATACCCAGGATCACGAATGACCAGTTTACAATCTGTTGAGGCAGTTTGGATGTAGCGGGGATCGCACTCTTATTCTCTTCATTCTTGGTTTTTTTGATGGCGTTGAGGAAGCGCCTCCATCCGGGATCTTCCTCGCGCTTACGGGTCGTTATCTCCATAATAGTAAGGATTACCACGGGGATTACCAGACCAATGAAGGCATCTACCAACTCGGGATTACGCTCCACATAGGCCGATATGACTACTCCCGCATCCCAGGAACCTGCAAAAAATCCCTGATTGGCAAAACCTACTTTTGCAAAAATTCCCAAAGCATAAGTGATCCCCAGAGATAACCATACCGCTTTCTGAGTGATGCGGCGCGAGAAGAGGCCCCAAACGGAAGGTACGGCCATAGGACCCATCACCAGTGTCATTAGTGTTACTACTACTCTCTCTGCTCCTCCCAGTTTGGGTATTATCAAGGCCAACCCTATGACCAGTGCACCGTATACAGCGGTGAAGATACGTCCTACCCGCATTAATTTCTCCTCTGAGGAATGGGGACGGTAGGAACGGTAGATATCGTTGGTAAACACACCTGCAAATACGTTAGGCATCGAGCTCACCATACTCATGGTAGCCGAGATCATGGCAGCCATCATTAAACCCAGCATTCCCGCCGGTAAAACATGCTGGCTGATCAGAATATAAGCCTGTTCGGGATTAACATCGGGATTGATCACCCGGTAGATCATAGACGGAATTAACCAGATAAGGGGTGAGATGATATATAGGGCGGCCATCAGAAATGCTACCTTTTTCGCATCCTTTGCAGTGGGAACACTAATGTAGCGCTGTACAAAAGGCCAATCTCCACTCACCTGAAAAAACCAGAGGAAAAACCAAAGTATCAGCCATATGAAGGAGTATTCCCCACTCACCGGTCTAAAGAAATTCCGAGGTGCCTGTTCAATAAAGGCGCCCACTCCTCCCACGCTATTGAAGGAGAGCGGAACAAGTATGACAACCATCAGTACGAGCAGGATAAATTGCACCAGATCGGTCATCAGCACAGCCCAGAGACCACCAACCGCCGTGTAGACGACCGTAATAACACCTATGATCAAGACCGCCCAGGCAACGGACAGGTTGCCTGTGGTCGGGTCGGCAAGCAGATGTCCCGCGGGAAGCGGTATCAGTGCTACCAGTAGAATTGAGACTGCATAGAGGGCTACCGAAATACTGACACCCCTCCCCACGATACCCAGTAAAGTATATAGCTTGACGGTTGTCTGTCCGAATCGGACGCCGAGGAACTCAGCGGGAGATTTAATTCCTATCTCCCGCCATTTTCCTGCAACGAATATACCGACCAGTATCAGTGACAACCCGATGGTAGTGAGTATCGAAATAGCTACCAGTCCCAAACGGTAAGCTATGCCCCCCATACCACGAAAGTACCTGCCGAGAAAATCGTCATGTAACCAGAGATTCCGGCCACCCACCATGATGAGTTCCTTCCGGCTATAAACATGTCATTGGAATTTTTCATCTTGGCACTAGATATAATACCGATTATCAGTATACCAATCAGATATATCGCAATAAAAATTAAATCAATTGTTATCATTACTATTTTCAGTTACTAATATCTTACTACTGTGTAAACAGCAATTTCATATAGCCTTACCCTATTTTCGCTATATTCCGGCACGTAATACCTTACCTTGTCTGTAATTACCTCGGGGAAAGAGGCACCATACTCTGGATTTGTATTCCCTGTTACCTCTACAACATTGATCCACTCGCCGTTGATCCATGCCTGGAAGAAAAAATTCCCGGTGGGGTGACTCAAGAGTCCGGCATTTCCTGTCCATGTTTTGAAACCATTTATGGTGTAATCTTCCTGCAGGTCTATTTCCAGCCAATGCACACCCGATGCAGGACTCACCCACCTGGAGTTGTTGGCAATAATACCATCCACTGCCTTATCGGCTGTATCGTTGACAGAATTTACCCCACTTACCGTGGCGGGTTTATTCAGTGCAACATTTACGGTCATCGCGATTTCAGCCGGGGCATACGCGGTATAGAAAGTATCTATGGCCAGTGAATCGGGAAGGTACATAGTTCTGTAAGAGACTCCCTTCGGAACATCAAAACCGGAAATAAATACAGGTGATGTCAAGAGCGAGTCGACAAACCTGACTGTATTTTCTACTCCTTCCATATCGGTGTATCTCACTTCAACGCCTGTATCATCTTCATTAAACGGGCCCGAGAATTCGAGTTTCAAACTATTCTGCTCTTCGTCATACTCGGATGCATTTAGCACCCTGTTCAGAAGCGAGGAGCGATACTTCTCGCCATACACATTGATGTTTTTCTCCGTACGAAGCGAGTAATGCCCTAAGTTGTCACTGGTAATCGCCTGTAGTGTATAACTTCCCTCGTTGATTGTCTTCGTACTTCCGGATCCACCAATGATTACCTCAAAGGGATCATACGGAGAGACTCTATGCAGTTCATAGTAGAGTGAATCATCTTCCGGTACCCAATAGAAGGTAACTGATTTGGCTCTTGGATCTGAGACCCAGAATCGCAACATAAAACGTTCATCCCCGGGTAACACCCTCATTGAGTCTACCTTGCCAATATATACTCTCTCTCCATCCTGAAGAAACTCTTTGTGCACATCATTCATATCAGAACAACGAATCATCAGAAGCATCCCAAGAATTATTAAGCTAATATGATTTTTTTTCATTTTCATCTGTTTAAATTCATTGAACTTATCTTTCAACCTGCCCATAAAGTAGTACCCGCGGAGACTGAAATCCCGTGGAATTACTCCAGGTGCTGATAATATTGAATCGCAGATATTGAACCGAAGGTTGCCCGAGGAGGAACTCAAACTCTTCACCCGCGAGAATAAACTCCATATCTTCAGAGGTGGGCGCTGTACCTGGTTCCCCTCCGGAAGGTCTCACCGATTTAAAATGACCCAGAAGTATCCAATTGGGGTCTTCTCTCCACTCTGCGGGCAATCGTGTATGCTCGGCTGCTGTCACTGCTGAATTAGTACCCCATACCTCCAACTCTCTCATATTATGCAGCGTCCACTCATATCCGGCCCTGTGAAAATGGACTAAGCGTGAGAATACGGCTTTCAACCCCAAATCCACTGTAAACCAAGGCATGTAACCGTAAGGATTGCCGGCTCTGATATAGGTAGAGTTAGATGGGTTATCAAGGAACATTAGTGAATGATCGCGCCCTGCACCGAACAATTCAAAGTAGGGAGGTATAGGAAATGCCGTCAGGTTGTTGGTGGGTATTCGTTCCTCAAAATAGGGCTTTACGCCCACCTCAAGGGTATCGGTATAATTCTCAAACGGATCCTTCAGGAAGACGGCTACCTTTATCATTGTAGTGTCCAAACCTCGTATAGAGTAGATTCCATCCCTCTGGGCAGAATGAACAATATCCATAAAATTATAAAGATTATTGATGGTATCCGACTCCAGTATCTCAATGAGAACGTTCTCATTGAGTGGGTTCTCCCACTTCAAAGTGAATCCCCCGAATGCGGTCAGTACATCCATACTCTCAAAAATCTCATAAATGGGTGAGTCCATGGGTTCAATCTCTACCTTTACAGGATTCGATTCATTGAGACTCTTGTCAACAGAGATAAGCTCGATGAGATGTTTTCTCGATTTACCGAATCCTTTAATCACCATTGTATTGCTGAAGGCTGACACCTTGGTTTCACCCATTCCACCTGACGACAAGGGATAAATCGCTTTCACGTACATCAAATCCAACTCGTCAGGAAGTTCATAAGTAATTTGAACAGAACCCGGCATATTCACTACCTCCACATTACTCACCGCTTGGGGAGGAATCTGATCGGTAGGATACTGCACGTTAAACTTCTCTTCCTCGCAATTGGTAAGGAGAAGTGCAATTATGCCCAGCCAAAGATAAAAAACAATATCTTTCATCATTGTAGTAAAATTTATTCGTAGTTAATTTATTCGCAAAATATTACCAGTAAGGATTCTGGACAAGGTTTGTGTTTTGTCTCAACGCATACTGCCTTATGGGCCAGAAGTAATCTTTTGTTGTAAAAGTGAGTTCGCTGAAAGTGACCAGGTTGTAGTATTCCTCCGTGGTAGTCCCTTGCATGTTCCATCCTTTCACGGGACGATTCAACACCTCTTCGGCAATCTTCCATCTCCTGATATCCCAGAACCGTTTCCCTTCGAAAGCTAGCTCGTTCAATCGCTCCTGACGGATAATCTCCCTCAATCCTTCCTGTGTTGCAGGTTTGCTCGGGAATCTGGAGTACTGGCTCCAACTCTCTACTACATCTCCAAGGCCGGCACGTTCCCTGATCTGATCAAGGTAGGAGTAAATCTCTTCATCCGGGCCCGAATATTCATTTCTTGCTTCGGCATAAAGAAGATAGAGATCCGCCAGCCGGTAAACGGGATATACGATGCTTCTGTATGTGATCGCTGTATTGGTAACGGTAGTCTGGTAATGTACCAATTTGCGTGCATACATGCCGGTGATGGAGTAGCGCCAGTCGGAGGCCCTTCCGCTGGGATCACCGATCTTGTTCTTCACGACCCACGACACTTCGTCGCCGCTGCCCTTACCTACATCCTTATACCTTCCGTTGCCGAACCATACAGCTCCGTCAAATGCGATGGAGGAGTAGTAGCGCGGCTCCCTGTACTGATTCAGCTTAGCGGTCTCAAAACCTTCCTGGATATAGTACTTCTGGTCTGCCGGGGCGGGAGCGGTCTTGTAGCGGTTCTCGTAATCATAATACTTGTCTTCATCGATCGGCACCCCGTTACCGGAGTAAAACTGCTCTGCGATATGGATAGAAGGTCCCAAATCGGGACGGGCAATGATATACATCATCTGTTCATGGGTGAAGTAAGGCAGCGAATGCCTCTGCAATGCATTGAATGTACCGTTGGAGTAGCCCCAGATTACCTCTTCGTTCCATTTCTCGGCAAAAGCATTCCTGAGAGCCAAAATGCGATAAGTCTCCTCGGAAAGATCGTAATAGAGGTTAATAAACCTGTAAAGGGCATGGCTTGCCTCATGTGCGGCATCAATAGCAGCCTTCGAGGCATCCATTGCTTTTTTCCATTTCTCATGATCATACTCTGTATTAAATAACTTTACCCCTCTTGAATCCACGAAATTGGTATACGTCGTGTTCCCGTTGAAGAGCGGACTGGCAGCCATCACCAGTAGATCAGCCTTAACTGTCAACGCTATAGGGCGGGTAATGCGACCCAACTGTGATATCCTGTCGGTGATGGCGAGGGGCAGGTCGGGTGCCGCCTCATCAATCAACTCCACGATATAATCCACCACATCATCCACCGGCTCACGAAACACCTGCACCTCTTCAATACCAGCGTGAATAGGTAAGTTTTCCCGCACAATGGGTATCGCCCCATACATACGCAGCAGAAAAAAGTGATAGTAAGCCTTCAGGAATTTCACCTCGGCAATCCATAAATCACGCTCATTCTCAGTTATATCCAGTACTTTCCCAATGTTTTCAAGGAATATATTACAGTCCCTGATACCTATGAAGAGGTTTTTTCCGTCCTGTCGTCCTTCCCAGAAGTTAAGCAAGGGATCATTCACATTCTGTCTCCCCGGCAACTTCAGGTAATAGGTATTGGATACGACATGCTCCGTACGGTCAATATCGTGACTCCAAATCTCGTCGCTTCCCATCATGGCCGGATCCCGTATATAACCTAAATCGGGCAGATAGGAGTAACAGGTTACAAGAAATTTCTCAGCACTCTCCCTGTCCCGGAAAGCATAATCGATCGTGGCAATATTATCCGGTACTACATCAAGATAGTCACTACAGGAAAGGGTGAATGCCACCATACAAATCAAAACTGTTTTTATTTTTTTCATCTTTTTTTCAGTATTAAAACGAAAATTGAATTCCTATATTATAAACCTTCTGAATGGGGTAACCCAGACCATTCCCGGCCATCTCGGGATCCCACAGTTTAAATTTGCTAAAACTCAACAGGTTGGTCCCGCTCACGTAAACTCTCAGATCTTTTACATGAAGACGATTAAGCAGCTTGTCGGGCAATGTATATCCCAATTCTACCGATTTCAATCTCAGGAAAGAGCCATCACGCATAAACCAAGTGCTCCTTTGTGTGTTGTTTGCTATTACCCGGTTGGAGAGACGAGGCCAAAGTGCATATAGATCCTGATTAGTGGTCGACCAGTGACTGTCGGCGTAAACCTTCAGTAATGCATTTTTGGAGATCACACTGCTGTTATCGTCATTGTCTACAAAAGGGTGTGTAGCGGCAGCGTCTATCCAGAACGATTCGCGTGCCAGTCCCTGAAAGAAGAAAGAGAAGTCAAACTTATCATTTCCTGTAGAGAATCCGAAGCCGTAGATAATCTCCGGGCTGGTAGGATAACCGATAGGTACCATATCGAGCGATGTGATTTCACCATCGTTATTGATATCCCGGTATTTAATATCTCCACCCATATACTCTCCAAAAGTTTGAACCGGGCTGTTGGCTACATCAAACTCATCGATAAAGAGACGTTCTGCAATATATCCCCATTGCTGTCCGATAGGCCGGTCTACCCTACTAAGCCAAGGCGTATCACTGTTATCAATTTCATCATATACTTTGTATTTTGCCTGGGCCCAGGTAAAGTTGGCACGTCCCGTGAGCCACCACCTATTAGCAAAAGCTTTGTTGTAATCGATAGAAAAATCAATTCCCCGGCCTGAGGCTTCTCCCACATTTGTCGCCGGTATAGCCTGCAATCCCATGGTGGAGGGAATATCGGAACGACTCATCAGGATATTCTTTCTCTCTTCCTTATAGAGGTCGATCAGTATTTCAAAATCCCGGAAGAGTCCCACCTCTAAGCCTATATTGGTTTTGTAGGATGTCTCCCAGGTGATCAGATCATTTGCATAACGTGAGATGGAAACACCATTCACAGAATATCCGTAATCCTCGCCAAAAGTATATCCCTTGGATGAATTGTTCATATTCACTTCAGAGAGATAGAAGAAACGGTCATCCCTGTTACCAATGGCATCGCTACCCACTAGTCCGTAGGTTCCTTTCAGTTTCAGCTTGGAGATCATATCCTCCACTCTTCCCTTCCAGAAGGGTTCATTGGAGACATACCACGCCCCTCCTATAGAGGGGAAGAAACCGAATCGTTCATTTTGGGAGAATCGTTCCGAACCGTTATATCCGAAATTGAATTCAGTAAAGTAACGGCTGTCGTAACTGTAGGTAAAACGTCCCGACAGCCCTACGTTCCGTGAGGGGAGTGAAAGGGTAAGGCTTCCTGCATTTGCTTCGGTGTAGTTACGCATCACGGCTACCAGCAGTCCACTTACACCATGCTTTTTATCAAATGTATTGTCATAATTGACAGCCAGTTCCGAATAAGTAGTGGCAGAGACTTCCTTGGCCCCCTCCGTATATCCGAGGTATTCGGTACCCGTGTCAGGATTCATCTTAAAGAGATCAAAGGTATTATTCACTCTGTCATAATTCAGTACGCTATAGTAGAAGGGATTATAACTCCGGATCACGTCGAAATAAGAACTTCGGTTGGTACTGAAGAGTCCTCGCAGGTTCAGTCCCTGCGTGATAAAGTCGAGATTCTGTTTCATTTCAAACTGAGCCAGTATCAGCGACCTTGTATAATCCTTATATCCTTTCACCATATCTGCATAGGGGTTAATATAGTTTCCCCCTTCATAATTTCCAAACATGATATGCTGTACATGTGCCGTTTTCTCCGTCTTGGGGTAATAAGCAGGGAAAAGTGCCGGATCGGATCGCATCATCTTCTGATAAAGGGCAGAACCTCCGTCAATGGGGCCGGTATAGTCGTCAAAGGTACCGTGCAGACGTACGATCGCCTCCGTAGTAGGTGTAATATTGATGTTCACATTGGATCGCAACAGATACTTTCTCAGGTCTATGTTATTATTGAAGTTGCTTTGCTTATCTACATTCAGTATGCCGCTGTCCTGATTATAGGTTCCGGCAATATAGTATCTGGCAACCTTTCCACCACCACTCACATTGAAGTTGGCCCTTCTGTTTACGGCGAAATTCTTGAAGAGAAGATTGTACCAATCGTTAGCGGGATAGATAAGCGGATTGACTCCCCGTTCAGTAAAGTCGATTTTCTGTCGGGAATAGGGCATGATTGCCAACGGGTCACGAGTAGACACCGCTTCATTATTCAATTTCATATAGGTTACCGGATCGGCCAACTCAACTTTCCGGGTAGGTGTTGAATAAGATGTCTCATATCGGAAAGAGATACTTGCCGGTCCTTCCTTTCCTTCCCTGGTGGTCACAAGTATCACGCCATTGGCTCCCCGTGCCCCGTAGAGCGCGGTGGCAGTTGCATCCTTCATAATGGAAAAACTTGCTATATCATCCGGTTGAAGCCGGGAAAGATCAGCAGAGGTCATTTCTACTCCGTCAATAAGGATAAGCGGTCCCGCAGCATAAGAGAAAGAAGTAACGCCACGCACAAAAAAACTGGCATCATCTTGTCCGGGTTCACCGCTCCGTTGGTATGAAATAAGCCCAGCGACCCTTCCGGCCAGAGCCGTTGTGAGGTTGCTGGAGGGCACCTTTAGTTCTGAAGGCTTTACCGTGGAGATGGAAGCCAATACACTCTCCTTCTTCTGTCTGGCAAATGCAACTACTGTTACTTCATCCAATTCGTCGGCAATCACATCCATCACGAAATCAAGACGCGATTCACCGTTATACACTCGCTCTATTGTTTCCATCCCTACAAAGGAGACTACCAAAGTCTCTCCCACGGGACAATCGGGAAACTCATAATTACCGTCTATATCTGCTATCACGCCTCGAACACTCCCTTTTACCTGAATTGTAGCACCTGGCAATGCCTCTCCGCTTTTGTCGGTCACTTTACCCGATACCCTGGCTCTCCTGTCCTGTGACACAAGACTGTTATCCATACTGATGGCATTCAGATCAACCACAGCCAGAACGGTCAGAAGAAGCCATAAGTATATGCTTCTCCCGAAAGAAGAACCTTCTTTACAGCCATACTTTTTAATTAAGTGAATCATAACATGGTTTTTAATGGATTTTAAATAATCTGCAATTTATTTTATCACCTTTTTTATTCTATCCTCCACATATAATTATTTATAGAGAAAAACAGATATTTTCTTTAACATATTTTTTGCGCAAAGAAAATATAAAAATGTTACCAACCTATTTCGTTTTCGTGAAAAATTAGTTACAATGCTTCCCGGGGAATCTTCCTTATCCTCTCCTTTGCTTTGCTGTGTAACCGGCATGATCGGAAGCCAGTTCCACAGGGAGTACTACATCTTTGATAATTGACATAACTTATTGTTTTAAATTATACTCCTCTTACTCATTACCGGAGCGGCGAAACATCATTCTCTTCACCTGTTCATATACATTCCTGCCGGTATAGCCCAATTTTTCATCTAATACCTTGTAGGTGCCGAAAAGCCGAACGACTTCATACCCCAGATCTCACCATCAGTGCCTATCATCCCTTCTAAGGTCACCGGCAATCCCGCTGTCAGCCCGAATTTCATCACTCCCCGGGGAAGTACCGATTCCTGATAAGCCTGTGATTGTCTGCGAAAAAGACCTTCTGATGGCAGAAATTTAGCTGCAATCGCTGCGCCGGCTGCAAAGGCATGTCCCAGTCCTAGCGGACCTGAACTGTTCTCTATTCCCCGGAACAAATCCAGTTCAGGGTGTCCGGGTGTAAGACTTCCCCACTGACGGAATTCACCGAGATCATCCATCGTGAATTTACCACAGAGAGCAAGTGTTGCATACAACATGGGCGACATATGACCTGCATCAAGGAAGAAGCGGTCACGTCCCTCCCAAAAGGGGTTATCGGGATCATATCGCAGAAATTCAGTATAGAGTACATTGATAAAATCGGCTCCTCCCATAGGTCCGCCGGGATGACCTGACCTGGCTTTCTCTACCATTGCGGCCGACAAGATTCGGATATTATCGGCAGCACGATTCATTACTTTGTTATCCTTCATATCTCAATAGGTATATAATTACAATTTTTCCCATACTTTATCCCTGCTTTATCGTCCATATACCATTGATACCGAAGATAGCATCCAGCCATCTTTCCATCATATCTGTCCGCATTGCCAGATCAAGGATAGTGTAACGACGTCTGATGTATAAAGCACGGTAGAAGGTTTCACGCAGGTACTCCCTCGAGATACCTATCTCTTCCGGCCCGGTAGGCGCCCCCACAACCTGAAGACGTCTCCTTACCTCATTAAAGGGGATAATCTGTTCTGATAACCTGGCCCTGATGTACGGCCATTGCTGTTTTAACAGTATGAGTTGGTCCCTGAGTTTCTCTTTTGTAATATATTTGGCAATTATCTCATACACCCCTATCTGAAGGAAGTCGGTACCCTTAAACATATCTACGGCATGCCGGATAAAGAGATCGAGCGTGGGCCATTTTCTGCAACAGGAATCAACGTCAAGCTCTTCTATGGGTGTTTGCAGCAGTTGCTCATAGAGTGCCGTAAGCGCCAGGGTGCCTATGGCCACCTGAAAACCATGCGCTACCTGGCCTCCGTTATATACATGGTGTTCCATATCCCACAGGTGACTGAAATGGTGCTCAGCTCCGGACGCGGGACGTGTCGACTTGGCATGCTGCATGGCCAGGCCACATAGCATCAGCCGCTCCGTCAACAGGGTGTAAGTGCCTTTGTGGCGTCTAACAATCCCTTCAGGATGAGAAAGTGCTTCATGCAGTCCTCCCTGTACAATATCCCAAGCTGTGTGGTTGATCGGTTCCTCCCCCAACGCGTCTGCCAGGATCCAGTCGGCGCCGGCAGTCACCTTGGCAAAAATGTCGGCATAACCGGCGGCAGACATGGTCAGCGGTGCGTTACTGATGATATCTATATCGGCCAGGCAAGCCTGGGGGGCAGGGCAACTGAAGGTCTGTTTAGAGCCATCCAGGGTGACAGACGATCCAAAGGCGGTATAGCCATCGACTGATCCGGCTGTCACCACGCACATATACCTCCTGCAGGATTGATAAGATGCCAGCTTAGTAAGATCGTTGATGATACCGGATCCAACAGCCACAGGTATCGCACTCTGCTCTCTGAGAACTTTGGCGAGTAACTCCATATTTTCATAAGTTGCCGCCGGTATCCCGTTATCGAAAATAAAAGGTATTTCTTGCTCCACACCATTCTCCTTCAGCAAGAGTCCAATCTTCTTTCCCACCAGGTCGTACATATTCTGATCGGCCACAATAATGGCTTTAGCTCCGTCAAATTGACTTTTAAAGAGGTCTGCCACCTTGTTCACAGCCCCCCTCTCAATGACCAGCGCTTTCGTCTGATCTACATTTTTTAATACATCTACAATTTTCAACATATCATATACAAGTTATTAGGAATCGCTCTTCATTGTACAACCCGAAAAACGACTAATGATCCATATTCCCGGAATCTAAATGCTTAAGCGTTTTCGCGTTATTCGGCAGTGTAATAAACTTGGTAAGCAAGGCGCTGATCAGGTACAAGAGCGCCAATATCCATATCACACCGGTACTTCCCACCAACCCTATAAAGAGCCCCACGACAGCGGGTCCTACAAATACCGGCAAGCCGGCACCCAGATTGAGAATCGACATGGCAGCACCCTTGTCATTCTTCACCAGTGAAGGCACTAAAGCCGAGAGGGGTACATAACCGGCCAGCATGGCTCCCCAGATGATACCCGCTATCATCACGGCTATGAAGCTGTCACCAAACAGCTGAGGTGAATAGTAAAAGAGAAGAGTTGAGACGGCACACCCCACGCCTCCAAACCAGATGATGGTATTGCGCCATCCCAATGAGTCACCTATAAAACCGAAGATCAGGTTGAAGATAATATTACTGGTGAAGATTGTACCCCATATCTGCAACCACTCGGTAGTAGTAAAACCGTACAGGGCAAAAAATCCTTTAGCCACTTCCCTCATCCGGGAGCGAAACTCGCCCTGTACCGCTCTCTTTCTCTCTTTGGTCAATACCAGTACAAAGAAAGCACCTACCAATACCCATATTACCGCATTCCAGAGGGTGTTGATATATCCGATCCGGGGTATAGCCCAGCTGGAGTAGTAAGCACCCAGCACTACCAAACCACCGGTAAAAACAAACCAGAACCAGCCTACGGCCCGACCGAGCGACTTGCCAGGACTCACGTAGGCTATCCATACAAGGAAAGAGTATGCAAACAAAGGGTAACCAAATCCGCGCAGGGCATAGGTTAGTAACATCACCGTGAAATTCATGCCGGGCAGCGCGTAACCCACGAAACTTACCGTTCCGAACAGATAGAGTATCAATCCGGTGAACATTGTCTTTTTTATACCATAAGCTTCAGCCATTACACCCGAAAACCAAGACGCGATGGCTATAATGATCCCATAGGCAGAGAAGAGCATGGCGGATCGTTGCATTGTCAACCCGTTTTCAATCAGATAGGGACTAAGCCATCCCTGCTCCATGCCGTCACCCATCATAAAGATCAGGATCCCCACATACCCCCATGCCAACTGCCCGGGTATGCCTACCTTCGCAAAGAAGTTTACTTTTACTTCATTCATATCTTTAAGTCTCTATACTAAAAAATTAAATCGTTCAGCATGCCATCCTGCATCAGCACAATCACACTGTCTTTTGTCAATCTCGGATCCACTTCAAAAAAGATATCGGGAACCTGCTCCACGGCATATTGCAATCCTTCCAGCGAATTATCAGGATAGCCACTAGTACGCCAGTTGCCGCGGTGGCCACTGATAATAATTGAACTGTCTCCCCTGTATTGAAAAAACTGTTGAAGTGTTGTCCCACTCACCGTACCCGGGCTCTTTTCACACGGTTGTACACACTGGCCAAATAACAGCAAGATAAGCGCCAGGAAAAGGTAACTGAGTTGTTTGTATTTCATTCGTAGGGTTTTTTATGAGCCTGTTTTATTCTTCAGCCGGCAGAAGCGGTACTGCATTTTTTCATAGAGTACCCAGTCTGAGGTATTGCTGATAGAGTCGGTTATAGAGCGCATGCGCCTTTTCATCGGGCCGGTATATTCTACTGATCCCGCTCTCCATCTTATGCTGGGCATCTTCCACCCTTGCGAATATTCCTGCGGCAGTGGCAGTGCACATGGCTGCACCCAACGCTCCCGCCTGTTCTGTCTGCGCCACCTTGATGGGTAACCCCATCACATTGGAGAGCGTCTGCATCACATAAGGCGACTTTTGGGAGATTCCCCCTACACTCACATTATCCACCAGTTCCAGCCCTTCTTTTTTATAGTGTTCATAGATCGCTTTGGAACCGAATGCGGTAGCCTCCACGAGACTTTTGAAGATCTCGGGAGCAGTAGTACCCAAGGTAATTCCCGAGATGATCCCTTTCTTTGCAGGATCCGGGTTGGGGGTACGTCTTCCGTTCAGAAAGTCAAGGGATACAAGGGAAAATTCATCCGTTGGTATGAGTGCCGCCTTTTCGGAAAGTACACTTAACATCCTCTCCATTATCTGATTTCTTCGTTGCTGATCTGTAGCAAACTCCTCCAGCGTCCACCCCAGAAGGTTCCGGAACCAGGCATAGACGTCCCCGAAAGCAGACTGTCCCGCCTCTATACCTATCATGCCGGGGAGCACCGACCCGTCTACCTGACCGCTGATACCCTCAATCTTTTTATTACCGGTCATATTACGCGGAACAACCATAATATCGCAGGTGGAGGTACCTACTATCTTTACCATGGTCCCCGGCTTGACGCCCGCGCCAATGGCTGCGGCATGTGCATCTATGATGCCTGTGGAAACAATCACATTGGTAGAAAGCCCCAGCTTGTTGGCCCACTCCGGTGTGAGAGAGCCCTCCACTCTGTCGTTTGTAAAGGTTTCATTCATCAGATGATTCCTAATACTTCCCAGTTGAGGATCGAACTGAGACAAAAAATCGCGTGAAGGATATCCCCCCCATTCTTCTGCCCACATACATTTATGGCCCGCGGCACATCTGCTCCTTTTCACCTCTTCCGGTTTCAATACCCCAGTCAGTAGCGCCGGAATCCAGTCGCACAGTTCAATGACTGCATACGCCTCCTCACGGATTTGATCGTTACGCAGCAGATGCAAAGTTTTAGCCCAAAACCACTCAGGAGAGTAGTTGCCTCCCGAGAATACTGTGTAATCCACTTCTCCGCGGTGTGACAAGGCATTGATCTCATCCGCTTCCTTAATAGCAGTGTGATCTTTCCAGAGCACAAACATGGCATCGGGATTATCCGCATACTGCGGAAGAAGAGCCAGAGGAGCGCCCTCGCTGTCGGTCATACAAACCGTACTCGAAGTAGTATCACACCCTATGGCAACTATATTATTTATTGAATTGGGGGGTAACTTGGCCAGAAGTCCACGAATCACTTCCTGCAGCGACTCAATATAGTCGAGCGGATGCTGCCTGTATTTATTTTGTGAGTTATCGCAATAATGTCTCTTTCCCCATCTTCTGTAACAGGAAGTAGTCACAGTAAGCTCTTCACCGGTATCAGTATCGACGGCCAATGCTCTGCAGGAGTCGGTACCGAAATCAATTCCAATGACCAGATTTCCATTGTTTTTCTTGTTGTAAGGCATTTTCTGAAACTCTTTTATTAAATCCTCATCGAAGAGGTTATTATTTCTTAATAGGCATCACGGATAGTAAATAATTCGGAATGTAAATGAATCAAAATCGAAACGTTTCGAATTATATTAGATGCAAATATACACCATATATCTATTAAAAGAAATTATTCGAAACATTTTAGTAAAATATCTTGTTAATTAATATTAATTAGTTCAACTATGAAATAGTTTAGCTATCATAATAAAGAAATTGAAAGTTGTATTTTTTTATTAACTTTGAAAAAAAAAGCGATGTTGAGTATTGCAGAGAGACATAAAAGAATCATGGAAACCCTTAATAAAGATGGATTTGTCACCGTGGAGAATCTATCCAGGTTGCTGGATGTGACATCTGTCACCATTCGCAAAGATCTGAGTTATCTGGAGAAAAAAGGGCTTCTTTACAGGACGCACGGCAGTGCGAGCCCTATCAGCCCTCATATTTCAGAAAGGAATGTGGTAGAAAAAGAGAAACTGAATATAGACGAAAAGAAACGAATCGGAATTGCTGCTGCGAAATTGATCGAGGAGAACGACTCCATTATTCTCAATTCCGGCTCTACCATTTGTGAATTTGCTAAAAATATAACTCCACAGAGTTCTCTTACTGTGGTCACCTCGTCGGTGACAGCTACCCAAATACTGAGTGAAACGGAGAAGGTGAACCTGTTTCTGCTGGGAGGAAACTTCAGGAAACGATCTATGTCAGTGATAGGCAATTCCTCCATCAGTTTCCTCTCCAACATCACCTGCTCCAAATGTTTTCTAGGCGTAGACGGTATCGATGCCGAGTTTGGTATCACAACCTCTAACATTGAGGAAGCTGAATTAAACAAGAAGATGATGGACGTTTCCATCAGAACAATCATTTTATGCGATTCGTCGAAGTTTAGGAAAAAAGGATTCGTAAAGATCTGTGACATTGACAAGGTGGATATTATCGTAACGGACAGCGGCATCTCCGACTCAATGAAAAACCTCCTGAAAGAAAGAGGAATAGAACTGATCATTGCGTAACAACTCATTACTGTCAATTCTCTTCGGGAAACAGCAACATCAATTTTTCCGACTTTATTCCGACACTACCTTCAAAGTAAAGAGACAGCAACTCTCAACAAAAAATTTTATCATTATTGGGAAATGATGAATAACAACATTTTGTACCTTTGGGCATTTATCAAAATTTAAATTCAAGTGTTTCAATGAAAAAATTAAAATTTATCTTCTTTTTGCTCCTTGCTTCTGTGACCCTTATTGCACAGGAAGTGAGGCCTGTAAAAAATGTGATCATGATGATCCCCGACGGTACTTCCGTAGGGGTCTACTCCGCCGCGCGCTGGCTCAAGTTCTACAACGACATGGGAAATGAACTACACATAGATCCCTATTTCACCGGAACCGTTACCACCTTTTCATCGAACGCCCCGATCGGTGACTCCGCTCCCACCGGTTCATGCTACGCTACCGGGGTATTACAACAAACGGGCAACGTAGCCACTTATCCCGAAGTTTCGGAGAATGACCTGTTCCCCGTAGACGCATCGCGTACGTATCAGCCTGCCGCCACCATCCTTGAGGCTTCAAAGATCGAAAAAAAGAAGGCGGTGGGGCTGGTAGTCACCTGTGAATTCCCGCACGCCACCCCGGCAGACTTCTCCGCGCATCATTATAAACGGAGCAACTACAGTGCGCTTGCCTCACAAATAGCTTATCAAAACCTGGATGTGATGTTCGGAGGGGGCAACGGCATCCTTACCGACGACATGATAAATCATTTTGCGAACAACGGGACTACGCTCTTACAGAACGACAAAGAGGCGCTGCTCAATTATAACGGTGACGGAAAGGTATGGGCGCTATTCGGCAGCCGTGCCCTGCCTTACAATATCGACAGAAATCCCGACAAGGTACCCTCGCTCGCGGAAATGACCGAAAAAGCATTACAGATACTGTCGAAGAGCGAGAACGGCTTCTTTATGATGGTGGAAGGGAGCCAGGTGGACTGGGCGGCCCATGCCAACGATGCAGCCACCATGATCAACGAATTACTCGCTTTTGACGAGGCTGTAGGTAAGGCGATAGCGTTTGCCGAAAAGGACGGGAACACGGTAGTCGTGATTGCCGCCGACCATGGGAATAGCGGTTTCACTATAGGTACGAAGAATTGTCCGGGATACGACAAACTCTCCATCGAACAGCTCTTCGGCACGGTCTCCAGATACAAGCTAAGCGCCAACGGGCTGGAATCGATATTGGTCAACACGAAACCGGACGATATGAAAGCCGTTTTCAAACAATATACCGATATCGATATCACCGATGAAGAACTGGGAACGCTGCTTTCTTCCAAAAATTACAAGGAGGCAGACTACATGAAGGTCGGCACAAGTGACAACCTGGCCCACAATATCGTAAACATATTGAATTCAAGGACCTGCTTCGGTTTCACAACGGGAGGACACACCGGTGAAGAAGTGCTTCTCGCCTCTTACCATCCCCAGGGGGACGTGCTCAGGGGAAATGTAAAGAATACTGAATTGAACGAATACCTGCAGAAAGTGACGGGATTGGAAATATCCCTGCAGGAGTTATCCGACCGGATATTCGTGAAACACGATCAGGTCTTCTCAGGGATGAACTATTCCATAGACAAGAAGGATCCGGACTTTCCGGTACTCCGGGTAAAAAAAGGGAGGAATACCCTTGAAGTGAAAGCATTCTCATCCGTAGCCCATCTGAACGGGAAACCCTTCGACATAGGATCGGTTACAGTCTATATCGATAAGAACGACACCTTCTATCTGCCGGCCGCACTTGCGAAGAAATTATAGAGCACCTTTGCACCCATGCAACAAAAAAATCCACTTTCCGGGTGGATTTTTTTGTTTTTCATACCGCGAACTCCCGTCATTACTTCTCCTCCTTGAATGCCAGATCACCCTGAAATGAGATCGGTTGCCTGTCCACATCGTTCACGTCGAGACGAGCCGATCCGTTTTCCCAGATATCAAAGCGAAAGGTGACGGGACGATCCAGATCACGGATCGTGATCATCACGCTCCAGTTTCCCTTCTTGTTTCCCTCATTATCCACCTGATACTCAAAATCAGTGCTCGTAAACCGGTATCCCCCTTCACGCGAATCCATGGGCGCACGATAGGCGCGGCCATAATAAGGCAGATAAGCCTTCACCGTGTCGGGCGATACCCTCACATCATAATAAGGTGAAAGATAAATCGACTTATAACCGGTGGGATAAGCGTATGTGGCTCTAAATGTAAAGCCGGACATTTCCACCGCATTCCGTACATCGGCAGCCAGTTTTTCTTTTTCGGCAGCCGTCTGCGTGCTTCCGCAAGCATAAAAGGCCAGAACCGAAAGAAGCGCTGCAAATCCAAAAAGTGCTGATTTCTTCATATACATATCCTCCTTCATGAATAAGATATTGCGGACCGGCGATCATTATGCTGCCGGCGAGTAGGTTGTGAACTATATTATAACAGACGAAAAGAGGAAATGTTTTACAGCAGAGATCCCATCGAAGGAATAAGATGTGATAAATAGAAAAACAACATCCCTGACAACATACCGTATGCCAGATAAATATGGGTTTTTGAGATCGTCTTTGAATAAAAGTAAGCATTCAGGTAGGAGATCAGGGCAATGGAGAGCAGCAGAAAGAAAAGGGTCTCCTTCCAATAGACAGTCTGAAGCAACAGCAGAAAGACGATCAGAGAGACCACAAACCGCATCAACGACAGAGTGAGCACCTTGTCACGGGTATAAATCCTGATACTGAAGATCATGTTCGATATAAAAAACAGTCCGGCAAATACTACTCCACTCCACTCCAGAATGGAAAAAGCGGGGATTTCAGGTATTGAAAAGGAGGCAAAACGGAAAAGCGGCCGTATGAAACCGGGAATATCGTCCAGCAACCAGTAAATGGAAAACAGCGTTATATACACCAGAAAAATGCCGAACAACGACGAAACAAACGACCGGAACTGGGGGCCCCGCATCGACCGTTCCCCGCTCCACCACAGAGGTAGCAACACGAGCGCATAGATCTGGAATAAGGAAGCCACCGCAATCAGTATAGATGCGCGGAAAGAACAGAGATAGGAGTCCGGTTTCTGATATGACTCCAGAAGGGGGAAGAATGCCAGAAGTATAAAAGCAGTGCTGATATAATCTCCCGACATCACCAGAAAGAAGGGATGGAGACTCAACAAAAACAGTGGTGCCGTAAAAGGCAGGTTAGAACGTGAACGGAGCAGATTGAACCTGCTGTTGACCAGAGACAGGATCCAGGCGATAAGAAAAACGGACAACGTGGAAGCGATCAATGAAACCGGCGGATAGGCAAAGAGATGCGCTATCGGTTCCCAGAGATAGTTATCATCATGGGAAGCGATCTGCGGCCGATCCCCTGCATAAAACAGCGCGACCCGCATGGCGGTCATTCCCAAAGCGGCGAGCATGGGAACAAAACGTCCCTCGACAAAAGTTGTACGAAACGACTTGACAACAAAATGCATGGGTCCCCTTTTGTTATTGTGTACGGAGATCGAAGCCTATATCTTTTCTGAAGTAACTGTTCTCAAACCTGATCTTATCAATATTCCTGTAGGATGTCTCCAATGCTTCGTCCATGCTTTTCCCGTACGAAGTGACGGAAAGCACACGCCCTCCCGATGTAACCGTTTCTCCACCGGCATTTACCGTGCCGGCGTGAAAAACGATACTGTCCTGCACATCATTGAGCCCGTCTATGGGTTTACCTTTTTCATATGCTCCGGGATATCCGCCGGAGACCATCATCACAGTTACGGCATACCGGTCGTCCGTCTCCAATATTTTTTCATCCAATGTTTCCGTGGCCACGGCGAGAAACAGTTCCAAAAGATCCGACCGGATCAGCGGCACCACGACTTCCGTCTCCGGATCACCCAAACGGACATTGTACTCAATCACTTTCGGTTCACCCTCCACATTGATCAGCCCAATAAAAATAAATCCTTTATAGTCTATCCGTTCCTTTTTCAACCCTTCAACAGTAGGTTCCACAATCCGGCTACGTACTTTCTCCATAAAGATGTCATCGGCGAAAGAGACGGGCGAAACAGCCCCCATCCCGCCGGTATTCAGGCCGGTATCACCCTCGCCGATCCGCTTGTAGTCTTTGGCTACCGGCAGGATCTTGTATGATCTCCCGTCTGTCAGTACAAATACCGAGCACTCGATACCCGACAGGAATTCCTCTATCACCACGCTGTTACTCGCAGCGCCGAATTTCCCGTTGAGCATCTCCCAAAGTGACTGCTTCGCTTCATTCAGGTCGTTTATGATCAACACCCCTTTCCCTGCCGCCAGCCCGTCCGCTTTCAGCACATAAGGCGAGGGGAGCGAATCGAGGAAAGCATTCCCTTCCATCACATTATCCAGGGTAACTGTCTTGAAACTTGCGGTAGGGATATTGTAGCCGGCCATAAATCGTTTGGCAAAATCCTTGCTTCCTTCCAGTTGCGCCCCCTTCCCCGACGGCCCGATGACGGCAATATGGCAAATATCTTCATCTTCATGGAAGTAATCATAGACACCCTCCACCAAAGGAACTTCAGGTCCAACGACGATCATATCAATATCATGGTCCAGCGAAAACCGTTTCATCGCTTCGAAATCCGTCACCTCGACGGGCACGTTCGTACCTAACAATGCCGTACCGGCATTACCGGGAGCGATATAAAGATTATTCAGGAGTCTGCTCTTTCGAATTTTCCAGGCCAGCGCATGTTCGCGCCCACCGGAACCAAGAAGAAGGACGTTCATAGTGCCAATGTCATTGAATCATTATTATACAGGATACAAAGCTACTAAAAAAAATGAAACAGCGATGTAACAGAATTTGAAATTTGAACGCAACCGTTTAGGGGAAATGAGAGCTGGTCCCGAAAGACAAATATTGATTTTGTTCTACGGCGATAGGGTAAAATCGTGGAGAGGTTGTTATCTTTGTAACTTCAAGCGACAAATATTTCAAACATGAATATAAACCGAATATCGGCCCTTTTTGGTATTCGCTATCCTATCATCCAGGCAGGAATGGTATGGTGCAGCGGCTGGAAGTTAGCGGCGGCAGTAAGCAATGCCGGGGGACTGGGACTGATTGGAGCGGGATCCATGCATCCCGACATATTGCGCGGGCATATCCAAAAATGCAAGGCGGCGACCGGGAAGCCTTTCGGGGTGAACATCCCGCTGATGTATCCCCAGATGGAAGAGATCATGCAGATTGTGCTCGAAGAAAAAGTACCGGTTGTCTTCACTTCGGCCGGTAATCCGAAAACATGGACAACAACACTCAAAGCGGAAGGAATAAAGGTTGCACATGTGGTGTCAAGCTCCAAATTTGCACTTAAAGCTGCAGAAGCAGGCGTCGACGCCATCGTCGCCGAAGGGTTCGAAGCCGGGGGGCACAACGGGCGTGAAGAAACCACCACCTTTACACTTATCCCGCAGGTGAGAGAGGCAGTCGATCTGCCGTTGATTGCCGCCGGGGGTATTGCCACCGGAGAGGCGATGGCTGCCGCGTTTGCGCTGGGCGCCGAAGGGGTGCAGGTGGGCACCCGGTTTGCCCTGACCGAAGAGAGCTCCGCCAGTGAGGCCTTTAAACAGCAGTGTATCTCTTTGAATGAGGGAGATACTGTATTATCGCTCAAGAAGGTAAGCCCTACGCGCATGATCAGAAACGAGTTCTACCGACAGGTACAGGAGATGGAAGACCGGGGCGCTACTCCTGATGAACTGCGCGAACTGCTGGGAAGGGGACGTTCCAAGAGGGGCATCTTCGAGGGTGACCTGTCGGAAGGAGAACTGGAGATCGGACAGATCGCTTCACATATAAAGGAGATCATCCCCGCCGGGCAGGTTATCGAAGAAATGATCGGGCAATACAACCAGGCTGTTAAGCAACTATCCGTGCAGACATTCTGATACGGGATCACTCCCCGTTTCATCTTTAAGTTATTTGCTTTATCTTTGTAGGCAATATGCAGTATGAACTTTTCCCATCGGAACGATTCTCTTTCTTCAGCCTCAGCAGCGGTAGTTGTGGCAACAGCTACTATCTGGGAAATTCTCATTACGGTATCCTGATCGATGCGGGCATCGGCCCGCGTGTCATTAAAAAGCGCCTTGCCCACTATGGAATTGAACTCTCATCGATTATGGCGCTCCTCGTCACCCACGACCACTTCGACCATATCAAATCGGTGGGTTACCTGGGAGAGAAACTGTCCATCCCGGTGTATGCCACCCGTGAGGTACACAGGGCAATCATGCACCATCCCCTTGTCCGCAACAACCTCAACGGTTCCACAAGATATATTGAAAAAGGAACGCCATTTCAGATCGAAGATTTCCGCATCACCGCCTTCAACGTGCCCCATGACAGTATCGACAATTCCGGCTACTTCATTCAGTTCGGCAATCACAGGTTCACACTGGCTACCGATGTGGGAGTCATTACCGACGAAGTCGCTTACTACATATGCAAAGCCAATCATCTGGTCATTGAAAGTAACTACGATGAGGAGATGCTGAATAACGGCCGCTACCCTTATCCGCTGAGACAACGTATTGCCTCCGGATGGGGGCATTTGAGCAACCGGCAGACAGCCGAGTTCTTAGCCAATAACTACTCGTCCGACCTCCGTAATATCTGGCTCTGCCACCTCAGCGGCGACAACAATCACCCGGAACTGGCCTATCAAACGGTAGAAAGCCGGTTGGCACAAAAGGGGATTAAAGTAGGACGAGATGTGGCATTGCATGTCCTGCTGCGAAACATTTTATCCCAGAAGACAGAATTTTAACAAACCTGTGAAGAGAAGTATGGCGATGAAATCATCCATTACCCTTATACCCTACGGCGGGCTGGCAAACCGTATGAAAGCCATGGAAGCCCTTATAGCTCTGATACAAGACACAAATGTACGTGCCACCGCAATCTGGTTTAAAGATAAAGGATTGAATTGTTCTTTCGAGCGATTGTTCCAACCTTTGGATATTCCTCAACTTACATTCCGTAATGCTATCCTTACAGATTACTTACTGAACCATCGTCCACGAAAAAACAACTTCTACATTCCATACCTCTTTGAAACAATACGTTTCAGCAGTTGCCTGCATGAAGATGAGGTCACACAAAGAACATACCAAAACTTTGATTTTCGCCAATGGGTGTTGTCCAATAGAAAAACCTATTTATCGGCATGCCTGCAATTCTATCCCGGGGATAAACAAAATAGTTTTTCATCTTTTATTCCTATTCCCGAGTTGCAGGAGAGAATCAATGAAAGAAGCAGAGATTTTACACCCCATACCATCGGCATCCATATCCGTCGCACCGATAATATTATTTCCATCGAAAAAAGCCCTACAGAATTATTCATCCTTCGAATGAAAGAAGAGGTCAAAATACATGACGATGTATCTTTCTATCTAGCTTCTGATTCACCGGAAGAAAAAAAGAAGCTGATAGCTATTTTCGGCAACCGCATTATTACAGATTACACCCCGGTTTCACGCTCTACCCCCGAAGGAGTACAAGATGCTTTGGTAGAATTATATACCCTGTCGCGGACGCAGAAAATAATAGGTTCATATTATAGCTCATACTCTGAAACGGCTGCTGATATTGGCAACATACCTCATGAGAAAATAAAAAGGAAAACATAACCAAAATGTTCATGTATGTCACCCGCTCCCATTTTACTCTTTACGTATAATCGACCGTCCCATACGCAGCAAACGTTGAACGCATTGCTGAACAATGCACTTTGCAGCGAAAGTGAATTATTCGTATTCTCCGACGGATACAAAAATGAGACAGATAAAAAGGGGGTCCAGGAAGTACGGAAAATCATTCATTCACTGGATGGGTTCAGAAAAGTCCATTTCATAGAGAATACCCATAACCTTGGATTGGCAGAAAATATCATCACGGGGGTCACCCGCGTGATCGGGGACTACGGAAAGGTTATTGTACTGGAAGACGACCTGGTGACATCCCCCTATTTTCTTACGTTCATGAATGAAGCTTTGGATATGTTTGAGACCGAAAACAGAATTGGACACATACATGGCTACTGCTACCCTCTGTCGGAATTGCCGGAAGCCTTTTTGATAAAATGGACGGGAAGCTGGGGCTGGGCTACCTGGAAAAGGGCTTGGCAAGAATTTAATCCCGATGGGAAAGCGTTACTGAATGAAATAAAAAGCCGCAAGCTATCCCGATCGTTTGATTTTAACGGTAAATATCCTTACACTCGGATGCTCCGGCACCAGGTGAAGGGACAAAATAATTCGTGGGCTATCCGCTGGAATGCTTCGCTATTCCTGAAGGATATGCTTTCGGTCAATGCCGGGAGATCGTTGGTAAAGAACATAGGCTTTGACGGCAGCGGAACGCATAGCAGCAGTCAGGACATTTACGCGACCAATTTATATACAAGGAAACTGTCAATCAATATTCCGGTAATAGAAGAAAACGAAGCTGCACGAAAATCAATTGAAAGATACCATGTAAAAACCAATTCGTTTTGGGCGAAGGTAAAACGAAGGATACAAAGGCATTTCCCCCGGCTACCTTATAATTGACTATACGGGGTTAATCCCTGTCCTGATTCAATCTATTAAAGAGTTGAAATCCGGGATTGTTAATTTGCGGAGTGGCCAATTGGCCAGCAATACTATCATTTCAAGGAATGACAACACCCGGCCGGAGGATAACAGCCAGTACCGACGTCTTATCATCAGGACAACTCCTGCCAGAAGAGAGGTGAAGATTAACCTTTGTGTTTCCGGAATATAAAATAAGTAGGAAAATAGAATATCCCGGAAAATGATATTTGAAATAATTATTTAAACATACACAGAGAAAAATAGATTTTATTTTATTTTTCCCCGTGTTTGCTATTACTTTTGTACATTATCGGGGAAATGGGGATCGGGATATGAACGGATATTATAGAAACTATTATGACACTAAATGCCTATCAATTATTAAACAAGTCTTTCAAAAAAGAACTTATCTATAAGGTCGGAATGAGCGCGGGTTTTTTCTCGGAATATAATTGCATGATTCTCTCGATGTTATATTGTTTGGAACATAAAATACAGTTTAAACTTTGCTCCGGAGCTACCAACTTCCATCCGGAAGGTTGGAACGGGTTCTTCCTCCCTTTTTGTGAACAGGTAGAAGATAACAGTAAACATTATAAGACTTCTAACTGGAGATACGCCCTTAAATTAATCATAAGAGACGGCAGATTTTCCAACTACAGAAGCCTGATACCATATCTGTCATGGACAAAAAAGAAACTCAAAACACAGGATGTCTTCGGACGCAGCAGATCCTCCCATAGGGCAAAAAAGAATTATCAAATACTGGGATTGGGAATTAATGGCAACATACAGGAAGCCTGTTCCAAATTGATCGAGATCACGTGGCGCTATAATGAAAAGACACAAAAAGGGATCGACGGGTTAAAGGCTTCCGTAAACATTTCGGGGGACTATATCGGATTTCATATCCGCGGAGGGGACAAATTCATAGAGCATAAGATAGAACCGGTAGAAGCCTACTTCGACAAAGTGAATGACCCGAATATCCGGACGGCTTTTGTACTTACGGATGATTATTCGGTCATTGAGAATATTCACCGGCTCTATCCCGGATGGGATATCAAAACCTTATGTCGGGAGGAAGAAAGGGGATATTTCTTCGAGAACTTTCTATCGCAACCGGAGGAACTGCAAGGACGACAATATCTGAGACTTTTTGCATCGATTGATATACTTTCCCAATCGCAACAGTTTATCGGGACATACAGTTCCAATCCAGGAATGTATTTAGGGATGCGTAACGCTAAAATATGTACCGGGGTTGATTATGATACATGGGTACTCCGGTAATAAAAATGACCGATAGGTTCAATATAACCAGTTTGCATGATAAAATTAACCCGGATGAAGTCGCCAGATCAGGAGAGGGACATCTTCCTGAAAAAACTGGTTTTACAGAATGCATGCTGAAAAAAGACCGGCCCCTGAAATTCGGTTTTTTCCCATATACCGGGGTTTTGAAGTTCAGAGAATCCTGCCAGGTAATATTTCCTATCCGTGTTATCCACGACTAAGTAACCGCCTTTCCTTACATGAGGGATAGCACGTTTTATACAGCAGTTACGTACCCGACCATCCACCACAACAATATCAAAATAATTATCGGGATATTGGTCAATGGCTTTTACATATTTCTCATAAGAAAGCCCGATAGAATTCCTGTCGTTGGAAACAAAATCGTCAGGATTCCGGTAATCTCTCTGTGCCCAACCGGAAATTCTCTCTCCCGGAACTTCTTTGTAATCCACATTCGTCACGGAAAACTCTTTCAATTTATTGGCTAAAAGTTTACTCCATTTTTGATCATGCTCAATACTTATTATACGACAGCATCGTCTCGCAAAAAAAAGGGTAGACCCGCCCGATCCCCACTCAAAGATTGTCATATCGGGTGTACAGATCGATGACAGGAAGTCGAGCGCATCGTATGTCATCCACGGTAATTCCCGTATCAGCGTGTTGTCCCCGGAACGCTTGTCTTTCAACCATCGGCGGAGTTGTTTAATATGCGACAACGTGGCATTTTGCATCGCAAATGTCAAGGCAAACCGGATATACAGTAAAATATCTTTCATACAATCTGTTTATTTTTTCTTTGTGACGTATAGAACCTTTTTAATATTTGTTTCCGTGTCCTTTTTATACTTTTGTCTTTTTTCTTGAAGCGAACCATTCATCAATTTCTTTCGTCATCTCCACTTTGAATAATTTGCATAATGTAATGTAGACTGAGGCAATCAGCACAGGATTTACGAGAATGAAAAGAATATCGTTTGTAATATGCCGGGTAAAGAAATAGGAAATAGCGGTACTGATCACAGCTCCCAAAAGATATGGGAATATATCTTTCATGAACTCGAAAAGGGAATACTGTATCACCTTCCCGGAAAAGATCATCGACAGTATCAACGTCACAATCATATACACAACCCAACTGACCGCCAACCCCATAATTCCCTTCGGAAAAAAAAGGACAATCAGCAGAATTAATACAATCCCTTTCACGACTTCAAGTCCCAGAAAAAAAGCAGATCGTTCTTTTGCGATAAATAGTTCGTTGAATATAACTGTAAAAGGCAAAAACATCCCGGCAAGTGTCAATACCTGGAAATAGGGTACCGAAGCCAGCCACTTCTCTTGAAAGAAGAGATAGAATGTGGGCTCGGCAATAAGTATCATCACAAGGGCTATCGGAAAAGAAAGGAATGCAATGGATTTTATCAGTTTACGTACTACACGTTTCAAACGTTCCGTTTGGTCGTTAATTTCCGACAGGATCAGCATGGCTACTGACCGGAAAGTATTGGAAAACGTAAGGAACGGGATTTCCTGGTATTTCTTTGCCTGATTGAAAAATGCCACATGGCTCATCGGATAGAACACTGCTATAAGACTTGGATAGATGTTGTTCACGGTAGTGGAGATCATCGAGGACAACATTAATTTATAGCTGAATCCGAAAAAAGATTTCAATCGGGGAAGGCTGACCTCCGCAACCGGCCTCCACGATGAAGAAAACCAGAAGAGAATAGTCCTGAAGAAAGCGAATAACACTATCTGCACTACCAATGCCCAAACACCGTATCCTGTGAGAGCCATCGCAATAGCAACAATATCGGCAATAAGCAAAGCGAGCATATTCATCTTCGTGATCTCTCTGAAATTTGCCCTTTTTATCAGGATTGTATAATGGATCGATCCGAATGCATTGAAAATCAACGCCAAAAATATCACCCTCGAAACAGGGACAAGTGCGGGAGCATTGAACAAAACGGCAATAAACGGGCTCAGAAAGAAAAGGATCAGATAAAGAAAAATACTCAATCCGGCATTAAAATAAAAAACGGAACTATAATCCGTAGCGGAAATTTCCTTCCGATTCAACAAAGCTCTGCCGAAACCGCTGTCGATAAGGATGGTGGAGAATGCCGTAAACACAGCCAGTGATCCGATCAACCCGTAAGCATCCGGAGCGACAATGTTCATCAGCACAAGCATACTCACGAAATTGAGGATCTGCTGCCCGAACTTATCAATAAAGCTCCAGAAAAGCGAATGGGTTGTTTTAGTCTTTAAAGCGGAATCAGCCATTTACAACATAGATTAATAAACGAAATAGTTCATTAAAATTAGGCGTTTTCTCGCTATGGCATAATACAAACAAGTTGATCTTCTGCTCATTTAGCTTAATGAAAACGTTCATTAAAATTAGACATTTTCTGCGCTCGGCAAAACAAATGAATTTGTTCTGCTCTTACTTAACGAAAATGTTCAATTACCTTAGACTATTTCAAATCATTCTGCAAAAATACGCAACTTTTTAACAAGGATAAAGATAGAAGCCAAGAATCATGTAGGAGATGAGATATTTTATGTTTAACTGCGTATATCTACACCTCATGTCTCTAAAATCGTTACTTTTGTATGTGTAATAAGTATCCGGAAATAAAAGAATATGGAACTCCAAGCAATCGAAAACAAAATCTTTACGATTCAGGGAAAACAAGTAATCCTTGACAGTGATGTAGCCGAATTGTATAATGTAGAGACAAAACGTATCAATGAAGCGGTAAAGAATAATCCCGATAAATTTCCCGAAGGATACATTATTACTTTGACGGATGATGAAATGCGTTCTTTAAGGTCGAAAATTTCGACCTTAGAAAATACCAGGCGCGGTAAACATACAAAATACAATGCAAAATGTTTTTCCGAGAAAGGTTTATATATGTTGGCAACCATCCTGAAATCACCAAAAGCAACCGAAACCACCATTGCGATCATTGAAACTTTTGCAAAAGTCAGAGAATTATCCCGTACGATCTCTCAATTATCGGAACAATCCGATAAAGAGCGACAAAAGTCTATGATGAAAAAAAGTGGAGAACTGATTTTTGACATATTAAGCGATGATTTCCAAACAGTAGGGACGGAAACTACAATTGAATTTAACTTTTCAGTACTGAAAGTCAAGCATACTGTTAAGAAGAAACCCAAAGAATAACTTATTATCCAAAATCGTTACTTTTGTAACCTTACGCTCGAATATCCGGAAATGAAAGTACTTTTCATCAGCACATACGATATACAGGGAGGGGCTGCCATAGCGGCCACCCGGTTGCTGCATGCGATGCGCAATGCGGGATGCGATGTGTCGATGGCAGTGCGAACCAAGCAGGGGGATGATGCGGCGGTATTCACCGCGGGAAATAAAAAGGCGAATGCGTTGCGGTTTTATTGGGAACGGGGCGTTATTTATTTGCATAACCGCCTGTCGAGAGAAAACCTGTTCGATGTATCGATCGCAAACACTGGCGTGGCGATTACGGAACTCCCCGAATTCAAAGAGGCCGATGTAATCCACCTGCACTGGATTAACCAGGGGATGCTCTCTGTAAAAGAGATCGGACGGATCCTCGCTTCCGGGAAAAAAGTAGTTTGGACAATGCACGATATGTGGCCATTTACCGGCATTTGCCATCATGCCGGCTCCTGTAGCGCTTACACCGCCGGCTGCGGCCATTGTCCCTATCTGGCCGTACCGGACGGCAACGATATATCTACCCGTGTTTTCCGGCGGAAACAGGAGGCATACCGCCGGGGAGAGATAACCTTTACGGCCTGTAGCAACTGGTTAAAAGAGCTGGCCGAAAAAAGCCCTCTCACCCGTGATCATCGCCTGTTCTCCATCCCTAACCCCATCGACACGGAGACCTACCGCCCGATGGATAAAAAGGAAATACGAAAAAAACTGAATCTCCCCCTTGACAGCAAGATCATCCTGTTCGCAGCGGTGAAAGCCTCCGATCCGCGCAAAGGGATGGACTACCTGGTGGAAGCCGGCAGGATGATGGCAAGCCCTTCGGACGATCTCCTCTTCCTGATCGCGGGTAGCGGGGGAAAGGATATAGAGGAACGACTTTCCCTGCCGGCAAGAAGTATGGGATATCTCCCTCCGCAACAGATGCCCGAACTCTATAATGCCGCCGACTTGTTTGTCACCCCCTCCCTGCAGGAGAATCTGCCCAACACCATCATGGAAGCAATGGCCTGCGGAACGCCCTGCGTGGGGTTTCGCACGGGAGGAATCCCGGAAATGATCAATCACCGGGAAAACGGATATGTGGCCGGATACAGGGATGCGGCCGATCTCTCGGAAGGGATGCTATGGATACTACGGGAAGAGGTTCACGCTACGCTCTCCATCAACGCCCGCAGGAAAGTGCTGGTGAAATACGCCCAGGAGAAAGTCGCACAACAATACATGGAACTATATGAAAGAGAATAACAATATCACCGATAAGAAGTACTGGGACAACTACTGGAGCAATTACCGGTACGACAGGGTTCCCCAAAAAGTGGTATTCGAGAAATTTATGCCCAAGCTGACCTGGGGACAGGACTTTATCGAGATCGGCGGTTTCCCGGGAGTGTTTGCCGCCTTCTTCTACCGGCGGGGCGTCAGTGATGTAACCATACTCGATTTCCATATCAACAAAGAGATTGTCCGGAAGTTTGAGAAGACCAACGGCTTGCCGGAAGGAAGCATCCGGTGTATCGAAAGCGATTTTTTTGCATTTTCTCCTGATAAGAGATATGACGTGGTCTTCTCCTCGGGTTTTATCGAGCATTTCGAAGATACACGGGATGTGATCAGGCGCCATGTGGACCTGCTTTCGGAAAAAGGGCAACTGTTGATACTCCTCCCCAATTTCCTGGGATTGAACGGAAAGCTCCAGCAGCGGTTCGACAGGGAAAACCTGGACGCTCACAACCTACAATCGATGGAGATATCCTACCTGAAAGAGATCATGCAGACATTCAATCTTCACGATGTATCGGTGGATTATCTCGGAAAGCCAATGCTTTGGCTCGAACCGAAACCGGAACACCGGAACAGGAGAAAGTGGGTGAAAATGCTGAGTTACGCCGTCAAATTATTCCCCGTGAAAGGAAAATTCCTGTCTCCCTTTATCGCTATATATGCGAGAAAATAAGAAAATGAAGAAGCTAACGGTCATAACGGTTACCTACAACGCGGAGAAAACACTGGAAGGAACATTGAAGAGCGTTCGCGAACAGACATATCCGGCGATCGAGCAGGTGGTGGTGGACGGACGGTCATCGGATGGGACGGTATCTTTGATCAAAGCGTACGCCGATGAAAAAACGAAATGGGTCAGCGAGGCCGACAAAGGGCTCTACGATGCCATGAACAAGGCTATCAGCATGGCTTCGGGCGATTACCTCTGCTTTTTGAATGCAGGTGATACCTTTTTCTCGCTGGATACGGTGGAGAAGATGATGCGCTCATTCGATGGGGAGAGGCCACCCGATATACTCTACGGGGAGACAGCCATCGTGGACGATGAAGGCTTTTTTCTCCATATGCGCCGCCTGAAAGCGCCCGACAGGCTCACATGGAAGAGTTTTAAACAAGGGATGGTGGTCTGTCACCAGGCTTTTATCGTAAAGCGGGAACTGGCTGAACCCTACAACCTCTCCTACCGCTTCTCATCCGATTTCGACTGGTGCATCCGTATGATGAAGAAAGCTGCATCTATTCACAATACCCACCTCATACTGGTCAATTACCTGAATGAAGGGATGACTACGACCAACCGGAAGGTTTCATTAAAGGAACGTTACCGTATCATGGCGAAGTACTACGGACATATTTCCACCTTTTTACATCATATCTGGTTTGTGATCCGGGCGGTTTTGGAAGGAAAAAAGTTATACACCGTAGAAGAAGCCTTTGACGGACTACGGAAAAAAGAAAAACAGCACTGCTCCAAAAAATGAAACAGTTTCAGGTTGTTGTTTCTGAGGAAGCTAAATCAGACATTGATAATTTATTCGATTTTATAGTAACTGAATATAAAAGTGAATTAACCTTCAACCATTTCGGAAATATAAATGAAACGACGAAAACTGAAATTAGAAGAACTGAACCGTATAACTGTTGAAGAGTTCCGTGAAGCAAAGAAAATACCGCTGGTAGTAGTGCTCGACAATGTGCGCAGCCGGCACAACATCGGCTCGGTATTCCGCACGGGCGACGCCTTTCGGGTGGAGGAGATACTTCTCTGCGGCATCACCGGCACACCGCCCGACGTTGAAATTCACAAGACTGCCCTCGGCGCCGAAAATTCGGTAAAATGGCGTTATTCCGAACAGACCCTTTTAGCCGTAGAAGCGCTGAAAGCGGAGGGGTACACCGTCTTTTCGATCGAGCAGGCAGAGAGCAGCGTCTTGTTGGAAGAGATGCAACTGGAGAAAGGAAAAAAATATGCCGTGATCTTCGGACACGAAGTGTATGGCGTAGCACAACAGGTGATAGACGCATCGGACGGATGCATTGAAATTCCACAGTATGGCACCAAGCACTCCCTCAACGTATCAGTGACGGCCGGCATAGTGATATGGGATTTTTTTCAACGGCTCAGGGATTAGGCGTCTTCAGTTGCAGGCTCTCCCCGTCGAATTCTGATACCCTCTTTTTCTGTGCACAATATTTTTATTACAATGCATAGAAACTTTCTTTGTCCTTAAATCGATTCGTCTCGGTCAACAACACAGACTATGTATTGACCGGCCGGACTATCCATGGCGGTGATTTGATATACCGGACCGTTGACAGGGACTCCATTTTCGGGACATTTACAAGTTCCGATGCGAGCAGGCTGTCGGACATCACGATGAATTATAATGACCGGGAATATAATTTCACCGTGGAGAAAACCAAAGACGGCATTCATTATTGCGTACTCAAACAAGACTTGACGGCCCTGTTTTATGATAAGTACCCGAATGTGAATGAGGTTTCCGTAAAAACGTCTGCAATAAAGGTCTGGACGTCTTACAACTAAAATGCGACTATTCCCCGCATTTGAATATAGCAGAAATCCTCAGGGGAGAGCTGAAGGAAGAACCGTTGGATCCTCCCGATTACCTGACTAAGGATGCCCTTGCTTATGCCCTCAACAGATGCATGGCCGGGATGGGGATTGTCGGTGTCAAAATAAACCGGCTGACCGGTACTGTTTCAATTGTACGTTTTCCCCGTCGAACTCTGCATAGGAAAAAAGAGTGAGCCAGTCGCCCAGCATGATCACGCGGCTCTGCTCCGCGACAGGCAGGTCGAGCAAAACATGGCGGTGCCCGAAGATAAAGTAGTTGACATCAGGCATCTCTTTGAGCTTATTTTTCGCGAAACGGATCAGGTATTCCCGCTCCTCTCCCAAATAGGGGGTGACGCCTCCACTCTCGCGGCTGCTGTTCGACCAGGCGTGCGCCAGCGGTATAGTCCAGCGCGGATGAACGGCCGAGAAACATTTCCGCAGAAATTTACTGTGAAACAGTTTCCGGAGAAAGTGAAACGAACGGGAATCATCCCCCAGGCCGTCGCCATGGGCAAGGAAGAACTTGCGGCCCCCTATCTCCGTGATAAACGGTTCTGAATGCAGGATCATTCCGCACTCAACAGATAGGTAGTCGGTCAGCCAAAGATCGTGATTCCCGGCGAAGAAATGGACTTCCACACCGGTATCGCCCACTTCAGCCAGTTTGCCCAGGAGACGTGTAAACCCTTTAGGTACGACATACCGGTATTCATACCAGTAGTCAAAAATATCTCCCATCAGAAAGATCGCAGCGGCATCATGCTTCACCTCATCGAGCCAGCGGCACAATTTACGTTCCGTTTCAATGGAGTCGGTATGCGATTTGGAGCCCAGATGGGCATCGGCAAGAAAATAGACTTTATTTTTCACGGTCAATTTATTCAACCATCCCTTAACTCCAATTACATCATTCCCAGTTCCAGCAAGGCCTCTTCACTCATCATCGACCGATCCCAGGGAGGATCGAAAGTGAGGTCGATATCCACTTTATTGACCTCCGGGATCGATTCTACCTTCAGCTGCACATCCATCAGTATAAAATCGGCCGCGGGGCAACTGGGTGAAGTGAATGTCATCTCAATGGTGACATTATTCTCCTCATCGATATCCACATCGTAAATCATTCCCAGGTCATAAATATTCACAGGGATTTCGGGGTCGTACACCGTGCGGAGCATGACCACTATCTTATCTTGTAATGCTTGTAACGCTTCGTTCATAATCTTATTTTCTATTAAACCGGTTAGCCGGCATATTGTTTAATTGCATCAGATGATTCCTTCGTCCGCAAAACTGAAATAACTATCGCCACAGACGATAATGTGGTCGAGTAGCGAAATATCCATCCATTGGGCCGCCTCTTTCAATTTCTTTGTAAGATGCGTGTCCTGCGGACTCGGCCTGCATTGGCCGGAAGGATGATTGTGCCCGAGCACAACCCCTGAAGCATACTGGCTGAGCGCTTCCCGGAGGATCAACCGGACATCGACCACCGTTCCCGAAATGCCGCCCCGGCTCACCTGAATGGTGCTGAGCACCTTGTTGGAGCGATCGGTCAGCAGGGCCCATGTCTCCTCATGATTCAGGTCGGAAAGCAGGGGAAAGAAATACTCATAGGCGATCTTCGATGAAGTGATCTTTCTCCGGTGGGGCGTTTCAACGGCCTTCCTTCGCCGTCCCAGTTCAAGGGCTGCAATTACGGTTACCGCTTTCGCCTGGCCGATACCACGGAAACCACTCACCAGATCGGATACGCTCATCCGGGCCAGCTTATTCAGGTCGTTACCGGCTTTGGATAAAATATGCTGGCTCAACTCTACCGCGCTCTGCTGATCATTGCCCGAGCCGATAAGGATGGCGAGAAGCTCCGAATCGGAAAGTACTGAAGCACCTTTCAGCAATAACTTTTCACGGGGACGGTCCTCCTCCGCCCACTGTTTGATGCTTAACCTGCTCATAACGGCTCACTGAAGTTAGACGATTTCAAATACTTTGGACTATTTCCTATCAGACTTTTTCTCGCGACAATATAATCCGAATAAATTCGTCTTCTGTATTCCGCTTAACGAAAAAGTTTCCGCCATGGCATAATGCAAGCCAGCTCGCTTTCTGCTCATTGGGCTTAACGAAATAGTTCTGCGTTCGGCAAAGCAAATATACAAAGAAAATTCCGATATGGTCAAGTTCCGGTTTCAAATAGTTCTGTTACCCGTCACATAACGTCTGTTCAATTTATCGTACGAACACCCACGTATCCTCTTTCGAAAGGGTAGGATAGAAAAAATATCCTTCGTAATCGAACCCTTTCACTTCTTCGGGGTCGGCAAGCCTGTTTTTGATGATAAAGCGGGACATGAGCCCGCGTGCTTTTTTGGAATGCACCACAATCTGTTTCAAATCGTCATTCTCCTGTTGCAGAAACTGGATGTCGATGATTTTCGCACTTCTCGGCAGTTTGTTTTTCCGGACTACCTTTGCATACTCTTTGGATGCCACATTGATGATGGTCTTATCCCCTTTCCGAAGTTTTTTCGAAAGATACGTATTGACCTTCTCCTGCCAGAAATCGTACAGCGTGTTATATCCCTGCGGCACAATTTTTCGCTGCATCTCAAGCCGGTAAGGCTTAATCGCATCCAACGGACGGACAATACCGTATAATCCGGAGATGATATTGAGGTGCTGCTGTGCAAAATCAAAATCCTCCACAGAGAAATCATGGGCGTTCAGCCCTTTGTATGCGATGCCGTTATATGCCAGCGATGCGGATTGTTGCGGTGTGGACCTGAGATCGAACATCTGGAAGTATCCATATACTTCATGTGCCATTTTGGCACTGATCTTCATTTCCACCGCTATCTCCTTTTCCGGTAATTGCCTGCATACAGCCGCCAGTTCTTTCGTCTTTTCCGGAAAAAGCGGCTTAGTGGATTTTATATCTCCCGCTCCACCCGAAAAATCCATCAACTTGGCAGGTGAAAGAATTATTTGCATATTATTGATTTTATCAAAACCTTCTCACATTTTTCTTAAACCACAATTTAAAAATAGGGTCGTTGAAACTGACGGTTTTACCCGAGATATCGATCAATTCCTTGTTTTCAAGCGATGTTTTCAATCGCCTTATATTGGCCGATGTCCCCAACTGATAACGTACCAAGTTCTCGCTGCGGGTAAATTCGGACGTTACACCCACGGCAACAGCGTAGAGAAAATTAAGCTGATAGGTAGTCAAACCATCTATATACTTAAAATAAAGCATCGAATTTTGATTCAGCAAATCGGTATATGCTGCTTCGAAACCGGCTTCAGTAGCCTTTACATCCGTTTGTACCCATAAGAGCCACGCAAGCTGCTGCACATACGATGAGTGATTCTCCACCGTGAGACAAATTTTTTCCGCAAGTTGGGGTGATATCTGCTTTCCGGTAACTTCAAACCGGCGACAGATAAACGCTATCCAGTCGGCCGTATTAATTTTCTGCAGATAGATTACATCACCGAATTTATAAAACGGCATGCTTTGTTTCGAAAACAATTTAGTCATCAAGTGCTGTTTGCTCCCATAAAGGCAATAGGTTACATCCTGATGCAACTGCCATGCCGACCGCAATTTCCGCTGAAAATAGAGCGCATTGTCAAATTCGGCGATTTGCTGAAACTCGTCCAGACATACCACCATGTGTATGCCTTTTTCCTTCGCGATTTTTTGGGGAAGATTCAGCACCTCTTCATTCTGTTGCTGATTGGAAAAATCGAACGAAAGTGTAAAATCGGTCATCGGGTCGACGCCGAAACTGATCCTGGGAACCAATCCCGACAAAAAACGTTTCGCGTTTTCCACCCATTCTTCCCATCTGCTTGCCGTTTGCTTGATCAACTCGGTGGCATACAGCGTGTAGAACTCTTCCGCGTTACGGCACGCGAATACATCCATAGTGACCACTTTCAGATTCGATGAACGGACATCTTCACTCACTTTGCGCACAAGTGAAGTCTTGCCCCAACGACGCGGCGAAATAAGTATTGTATTCACACCATACCTGAAATTTGCCGACAGGCGCTTTGCGTCTGTTTCACGGTCGGTAAACCATTCGCCCCATGTGGCCAAACCAAAAATAAACGGATTCTCCATGTACTTACCTCCTTTCCGCTACAAAGATAAGTAAAAAGAATTACAAACAACTTTGTTACAAACAACTTTGTTACAAACAACTTTGTTACAAACACATGAATTCCAAAATCGGTTCAAAATAAAATAGTTATCCAAAAAAATCGATAATATTTTTTAGAATTTCAAGTATTAAAAAACATCAAATTTAATATATGCAGGCTCTCTTACCCTTTCGGATTCCGTTCATCTTTCACTGCCCTATTCAAAAATGCATTGAGTGGATATTGGATCTTGCAGAGTTCTATCAACCGGTCGATCAGCCCGTCCTGAAGGAAAAACTCATTTTTGAGAGGATAATAAGTGATAAAGTGTTTGTTTTTCAGCAGGTCGATTTCCTTAAAATCTTTCGGATAGCCTTTTGGCGGATTTTTTAGTTTTTCCTCAGCGGATAGTTCGGGGAAAGTTTTTTTGAATTTGCGGTTATCAAGGATATGCCGGATCTCATCGGGATATTGATAAATTTCGTTCCTGACAGACTCTAACGCGGCAGGATCAGGATTATAAATACCACCGGCAAAAAATGACTCATCCGGCTGTATGTGAATGTAATATCCGGCTAACCGGGTTTTCTTGCCACCATTCCCTATAAAGGCGCTGAAATGGGTCTTATAAGGTGTTTTATCATGCGAGAATCGGGTATCACGATAGATACGAAAGATACACTCATTGGCCGTAACCGTTCCGATACCCGGATCCAGCTGAGCAAGCGGCACAATGAGTGTATCGATAAAAGTTTCAAAGTCGGCCCGGACTTCATTATACTCGAATTTATGCTCGTTAAACCAGTTGCGGTCGTTATACATCTGCAACCGGACAAGAAAATCGAATATACTACTGAAATCCATCCGTTTAAATACTATTTACAATTATTATCTGACACGTTCAACGTATGATCCGTCACGTGTATCCACTTTGATCTTTTCACCCGTATCGATGAACAGGGGTACCCGCACTTCGGCACCTGTCTCTACAGTGGCGGGTTTCAGCGTATTCGTCGCAGTATCGCCTTTAATACCCGGTTCGGTATAAGTAATCTCCAGTACGACATGTACCGGCATTTCGGCGGTAAGGATCGTGCCGCTTTCGGCATGGATCTGCACCTCCACGATGTCTCCTTCTTTCAGGAACCGTACCCCTTCGATCTGCTCTCCCGGAATGGGGATCTGTTCGAAAGTTTCGGTATTCATAAAATTATACCCCATATCATCGCGGTAAAGATACTGGAACGGGCGGCGTTCAATACGCACCTCATCCACCTTTACACCCGAATTGAATGTTTTTTCAAGTATACGTCCCGAAGTTACATTTCTCAGTTTAGTCCGGACAAAAGCCGCACCTTTACCCGGTTTCACATGAAGGAACTCCACGATGAAATAATACTGGCCGTCCAGATCGATGCACATCCCGTTCCTGAAATCAGCAGTTGTCGCCATAAGCTATTTATTGTTACGATTTTATATTGGTTGAGGCCGCAAAAGTAGTCATTTCAAACGACATACACAAGCGAATATACTCCATGCTCACCGGCAGGTGAAAAATAGTTACAGCACATTCATTCCATCCAGCACTATTTTCACAATAAACAGCGCGAAGATAACCCACATGGTAGCCGATATCTGTTTAAATCGTCCGCTCAATGCTTTCAAAAAGACAAAAGAGAGCATGCCGAATACAATTCCCTGGGCGATACTGAAGGCAAACGGCATCATCACAATGGTGAGAAATGCAGGCAACGCCTCAGTCATATCTTCGAAATTAATCTTCACCACGGAAGTAATCATAAACAGGCCCACCAGGATCAGTGCGGGAGCTGTAGCCGAGGCCGGCACCATCAGGAAGAGCGGGGCAAGGAATAACGCCAGGGCAAACATAGCTGCCGTAGAGAGGGAAGTCAGGCCCGTACGGCCTCCTACAGCTACTCCCGAGGCGCTCTCCACATAGGAGGTAACCGTACTGGTCCCCAATACAGCGCCGAAGGTCGTACCGAGCGCATCGGCAAAGAGGGCGCGTTTAATTTGCGGGAAATTGCCGTTTTCATCGGTTATCCCTATTTTCGAAGCTACTCCCAACAAGGTACCTACGGTGTCGAACAGGTTCACGAAGAGAAAGGTGAAGACTATAATCAGCATGTCAAGGGTAAAAATATTGCTCCATTCGAATTGTACAAAAATAGGGGAAATATCGGGAGGAAGGGCAATCAGGTTTCCTTGGGGAAAATGGACCAACCCCAGGACAACGGCAAAGATAGTTGCCGCCGCAATCCCGATAAGGAAAGCCCCGTGCACTTTTTTATAATAGAGCACGCCGGTGAGAATAAGTCCCAGCGAAGCCACCCATATATGGGGGTTAGACATAGCGCCCAAGGTGACCATCGTATTCTCATCCTTCACGATCAAACCTGCATTTTGCAGGCCGAGAAGAGTGATAAAAAGCCCAATCCCCACTGGGATAGCATTTTTAATGGTATTCGGGATACTTTTCACGATCAGTTCCCGTACGTTGAAAAAGGTGAGAATAATGAATATGATCCCTTCGATGAAAACTGCCGTCAGCGCCATCTGCCAGGAGTACCCTAACCCTATCACTACAGAAAACGCGAAAAAGGAGTTCAACCCCATACCGGGCGCTTGCGCTACCGGTAGATTGGGGATAAATGCCATAAAAAGCGTCCCCAGCACGCTGGCGAGCGCCGTCGCGGTAAAAAGTGCAGCCTTGTCCATCCCCGCCGCTCCCAGGATATTGGGATTGACCACCAGGATATAGGACATGGTGAGAAACGTAATGATACCGGCTATGATCTCCGTGCGTACATTGGTCTTATTCTGCTTCAGTTTAAATATTTTTTCCAGCATGATCTTATGGGTTTACATTAAAAATTCCATTTGGTGGCTATCGTGGGAATGGCGTAGAATTTGTCCGCTCCCGCAAAGTTATAGCTTAGTTCAATCTCGCTTCCCAGGGCAAATTGAGATGTAACATTGTACCATATCTGTGGCTCGCTCAACAAAATAAGTTTTTTCCCGGACTCTACTCCCGTACGGTCTTTGTTTTCGCTCCAGAGATCGAAGAATCCACCCAGCGAAAGTTTCCCGCCGGCAAGGGAGGAGTTCCATGTGATAGTCCATTGTGCATCATGGCTCACCTCCTGAAAGGCATTCAGTTTATAGGCCACATACGTACTCATGAAAAAATTGCCCAACTGGAAAGGATAACCGAATCCGCCCAGATAGGAACTCGGTATGGAGAAACCGAAGTTCTTCTCCCTCACCAATCCCAGTCCGCCGTTGTATTCAATGTGGGGCAGCAGGGGAAAGTCGCCGATCTTAAATTCGCGGGCTATTTCAGCATAAGCAAGTCCGGGATTACGTTTATCGAAATTAAAGTCGAAATCCACGAACATAAAAGTGCTTCCCCACTGGTCGGGTTTAAACATCTCGAAGGTGGCGGTCAGGTAATTAACCGGAGCACCCACCTTATCGCCATACAATGAATTACGGGGATCGAAGTGCAATTGCAGGTTCTGCGCCTGGATAGTCCCTGCCACACATAAGATCGCAACGGATAGAACAATGTTTCGTACCATAAAGACTTTTTGTTTTAATATTAAGTTCATTAAAGTGAGACTATTTCCCGCCATGGCAAAGTTCCAGTACACCTGACTTTGCTCATTTGGCTCAACGAAACAGTCAATCAAAAGAAACGGCAAAAATATTAAAAATATGCAAAGTATCCTCATAAGTAAGGCTCTTTTTTTATGTGATTAATTTGTTGAAAGATTTTCATCCATTAGTGATTAGCAAATTATCAGATTTACTGATTAATAATCATCCTATCAACAAATTATTAGCTCAATCCCTCTTTATTCTTTACTCTTTGTTCTTTATTCTATTATAATTTGTATTTTTGTCTTTCTTAAAAAAAGTCATCATTCATTATGAGCGAAGAAAAGGAAAAAAGGTTGACCATTTACAACACACTCAGCAGGACGAAAGAACCCTTTGAACCGCTGCATCCCCCTTTTGTGGGCATGTATGTGTGCGGACCCACTGTCTATAGTGATGTGCATTTGGGGAATTGCCGCACCTTTATCTCCTTCGATATGATATACAGGTACCTGCTCCACCTCGGCTACAAGGTCCGCTATGTCCGCAACATCACCGATGCCGGCCATCTGGAGGGCGACCGTGATGAGGGCGACGATAAGTTTGCCAAAAGGGCCAAGCTGGAGCAGTTGGAACCGATGGAGATCGTACAGAAATATACCCTCGGATTTCATGAGGTATTGGCGCTCTTCAACACGCTCCCCCCCAGCATTGAACCGACGGCTACCGGACATATCCTGGAACAGATCGAGATGATCAAAAAGATCGTGGCCGAAGGGTTTGCCTATGAGGTGAACGGTTCCGTCTATTTCGATGTGGAGAAATACAGCAGGGAGGACGATTACGGCCAACTCACCAACCGGAAGCTGGAAGACCTGCTGGAAGGTACCCGCGATCTGGACGGACAGGATGAAAAGAGGGGACGGCTCGATTTCGCCCTCTGGATCAAAGCCAAACCGGAAACCCTCATGCAATGGCCATCGCCGTGGGGATGGGGATTTCCCGGATGGCATATAGAATGCTCGGCAATGAGCACCAAATACCTGGGTACTACCTTTGATATACACGGGGGCGGAATGGATCTCCAGGCAACCCACCACACCAATGAGATCGCCCAATCGAAAGCCTGTAATCATACGGCGCCTGCGAAGTATTGGATACATACCAATATGCTTACCGTGAATGGAGCCCGAATGTCCAAATCGGCAGGTAACGGCTTCTTACCCGGAGAACTGTTCAGCGGCGACCACCCTCTGCTCGAAAGAGGCTATACCCCAATGACCGTCCGGTTCTTTATGGCGCAATCGCACTACAGAAGTACGCTCGATTTTTCCAACGAGGCATTGCAGGCAGCCGAAAAAGGATACAAAAAGCTCATGGAGAGCCTGTCGATCCTGGAGAAACTTCCACCCTCGGCATCCTCTTCGGTGGATATCTCCGGACTGGAAGAAAAATGCTATGCAGCCATGAACGACGATTTCAACAGTCCCATACTGATAGCCCATCTCTTCGACGGGGTACGTATCGTCAATTCCGTCAACGACAAAAAGGAGACCCTTGCCGCCGCCGATTTGGAGGCGTTGAAGAAACTGATGCGCACCTTTATTTTCGAAGTACTGGGATTATGTGACGAGTCAAAGAGCATGGGTGGAAGCGATGTGATCGGGGGACTAATGAATTTGATCATCGATATCCGCAGAACAGCGCGGGAAAATAAAGACTGGAAAACTTCCGATAAGATCCGTGATGAACTGAAAGCCATCGGCGTGGAGATAAAAGACACCAAAGAGGGTGTGGAATGGAGAATTTAAAAGAAAACACAAGGAGTAAATAAAACATCTACATATGTCTGAAAAACGAGCGACATTCGCCTCAAAGATCGGAGTGGTGGCCGCTGCCGCGGGATCAGCCGTAGGTCTGGGTAATATCTGGCGTTTTCCGAGCCAGACAGCCGACGGCGGGGGCGCTATCTTTATCATGGTATACATCGGTTGTATCTTGTTTTTCGGCATACCGCTCATGGTGAGCGAGTTTCTGGTGGGACGAGCCTCACGGGCCAATACCGCGGGCGCTTATCGCAAGCTGGCACCCGCCACACAGTGGAAATGGGTGGGTAGACTGGGTGTGCTCACCGGATTTGTCATCATGGGATTTTATATGGTCGTGTGCGGCTGGACGCTTGTTTATTTCTTTCAGTCGCTTTCAGGGCATCTCTATGGGGTCACCGATTTTTCGGCAAACTTCACGGACCTGCAGAACAATCCCGCGAAACAGATCGTCTGGATGATCATCTTTACACTCCTGACCGCATTCTTTATCCTTTTTGGTGTGAAGAAAGGGATTGAACGATCTGCAAAAATAATGATGCCGCTGCTCTTCCTGCTCCTTCTTGTGCTGGCCATCCGCGCCGTCACGCTCGACAACGCCGTCCAGGGCCTGGATTTTCTTTTCAAGCCCGATCTGTCACATGTAAAATCGACCGTATTCCTCGATGCAATGGGGCAGGCGTTCTTCTCCCTCTCCCTCGGCATGGGATGTATGATCACCTATGGCTCCTATTTCAATGACAACACACCTCTTGTAAAAACGTCGGTACAGGTATCCATCCTCGATACGCTGGTGGCTGTTCTTGCCGGCGTAGTCATCTTTCCGTCGGCATTCGCATTGACTACCAACCCCGGAACCATTGTGGACGACCTGGTAGCCGGCGGTCCGGGGCTCCTCTTTATTACACTGCCTGAACTTTTCAATCAGATGGCAGGATCCATGATCTGGAGCGCTCTTTTCTTTTGCCTGCTGGCACTGGCTGCGCTCACCTCTACCATTTCACTGATGGAGGTGGTAACGGTATACCTCCACGAAGAATATCGTATCTCGCGCAGGAAAAGCACCCTGCTGGCTACTGTCGGCGTGATCATTCTGGGTACCTTCTCCTCTTTCTCGTCCTCTTTCTTCAATATTCTCGATGTTTCTTCCGCTAAAATAATGTTGCCGGTAGGCGGCCTTTTCATCTCTCTCTTCGTAGGCTGGTATCTCGATCAGAAACTTGTATATGTGCAACTCACCAATAACGGGAGACTGAACTTCGGCACCGGATTCCTGAAAACCTATATAATCCTGTTACGATATGTGGCTCCCCTTGCGATACTGGCCATTTTTATCTATGGACTGGCCGGATAACGGACCAACTTCCCATCATAAGAAAGGCATTCCCTTGAAACGAGCATGAGAATTGTTCACACACAAGAAGATAATTAAAAGCGAGTTCCATAGGGTACCTTTGAACTTTTTCGATAAGTGAATACAGAGGCAAAACAAGTTTTGACTATGTTGAGCGCAGAAAAAGTATAATGAAAGAGAAAATAATAGTTTTACATATGAAAGAGAAAAAAGTTTAAATCAATTAAAACAACGTAAAAGCGAAAATAAACCGCTCAACCTTCGCTTTAAAATACTATTTTTGTATCACTATTTCACACCAAAATGCCACTGCAGTATAAAATATTTCCGCCCGAGGCCCTTCGCACCACCGTGCACCTTCCTGCATCCAAAAGTATGAGTAACAGGGCGCTCATCCTGAATGCCCTGAGTTTAAGCCCGTATCCGATCCAGAATCTGTCCAACTGTGAAGATACGCAAGTGCTCATAGACGTATTCAATTCCCAATCCAACGTGTTCGACATCAAGGCAGCCGGAACTGCCATGCGCTTCCTGACAGCTTTTCTGGCCGGAATGGAGGGTGAATGGATCGTCAAGGGTTCTAAACGGATGCATGAGAGACCTATCCATCCGCTGGTGGAAACGCTCATTGCCTTGGGTGCCGAGGTCGACTATATAGAAAAAGAGGGGTATCCGCCCCTGAAAATAAAGGGTAGAAAACTGAAAGGAGGAGAAGTCTATCTCTCGGGCAATATCAGTTCGCAATTCATCTCTGCCTTATTGATGATAGCCCCCCTGATGGAAAACGGACTGGTAATGCATATCGAAAAGGAAATTGTGTCCAAACCATACATCCACCTTACTCTCAGCATGATGGAGAAATGCGGTGTACAGGTCAAATGGGAAAACAACCATATCACGGTGAAACCGCAAATATACAATGCGGTGAAATTTGCGGTGGAACCGGACTGGACTGCCGCTTCGTATTGGTATGAGATGACCTCTCTCATTCCCGGCGCGGAAGTAACACTAAAGGGATTGGAGAAGAACAGTCTTCAGGGCGACGCCAATGTAACCAACCTGTTCAGCTATCTGGGTGTCACTACGGAATTCCTGCCGGACGGCATCATCATCAGGAATACAAAAAAAAGGACCAAAAAATTTTTCCACGATTTTGTGAATGAACCTGACTTGGCACAAACTTTTGCAGCCACCTGTTGTTTTATGGGAGTACCGTTTCTTTTCTCCGGGATCCAAAGCCTGAAGATAAAAGAAACTGACAGGGTAGCCGCACTGATCAACGAACTGAAAAAGTTAGGCTATCTGCTCAAAGAAAACGGGAAAGGGATGCTCGAGTGGGACGGGGAACGTTGTTCCCCTGAAAAAGAACCCGCCATCGACACCTATGACGACCATCGGATGGCGATGTCCCTGGCTCCGGGTGCCATTCTATCCGGCTCACTCATCATCAATGATCCCAAAGTGGTATTCAAATCCTACCCTGATTTCTGGAACGACCTGAAACTGGCGGGGTTTACAATTGAGGAAAGGTAATTATTATGCAAAGTTTATTTCTTTTTACAGGTATTATACTCTTTTTCATACTGGCGCTTACCATCTCCAACTATTTGCAACGCAAGAAAGGGAACGATAAGCCCCGCGAAGCAACTCCCCCTGCCTTGGATCTGGGTGGAAGCGGCTGTTGCGGCGCACATGAAGTGTGTGAGCGGGACAGTTTGATCGCTGCTTTTGCAGAGAAACCGGAATATTTCGACGATGAGGAGCTCGATCAATATGCATACCGCGATTCGGACGGCTATGCTGCCAATGAAATAGATGAGTTCCGGGAGATCTTTTATTCCGTACTCGACCAAGAAAAGCCTCGCTGGGTAAGGAGTCTCTGTATGAGAGGCATCTCCCTCCCCGATCAGTTGAAAGATGAGGTACTGATGATCGTCAATGAACTGAGGACCGAAAAAATGCACGCCTGATGTCGTTGAACGGATGAATATCATCGAACTCCTTGACTACCTTTTTTTTCGCAATGCTCTGTTAGGCAGCCTTTTTGCAAGTATTGCCGGAGGGATAATCGGCACCTATGTCGTTACAAAAAGACTGGTATTCATTAGCGGCGGTATCACCCATGCCTCCTTCGGAGGATTAGGAATAGGTTTCTATTTCGGACTGTCTCCCGTTTTGTCGGCTATGGCCTTCTCTATCCTGTCGGCATTCGGTATCCAATGGCTGTCCCGGAAGCAGGGAATACGCGAGGATTCGGCCATCGCGGTCTTCTGGTCGCTGGGAATGGCCATCGGGATAGTACTCACTTTCCTCACGCCCGGATATGCCCCCAACTTGTCGGAATACCTTTTTGGGAATATCCTTACCATCACCCGTAGCGATATTACAGCTCTGCTCGTTTTATCGCTGATCCTGATGCTTTTTTTCATCCTGTTTTACCACGCGATTGTTTCCGTGTCTTTCGACACCGAATTTGCCAGGACACGACGTCTCCCCACGCAGTTTATCGAGTATGCCATGATGTTTTTTATTGCCATTACCATCGTGCTGAGCATCCGGCTGGTGGGAATTGTCCTGCTGATGTCGTTGATCACTGTACCGCAGATGACGGCCAACCTCTTCACGGTAAACTATTCGAAGATGATCTTCCTGTCCGTTCTGTTCAGTTTTGCAGGATGTGTGGCGGGGTTATTGCTCTCTTACTATCTGAATGTCCCCTCCGGCGCATTCATCATCTTTGTCCTTATCATGATATTCTTTATTGCCAAGGCAATAAAAGCCATTGCCGGGAAACCCCGTTAACAGATTGCCTCGCCGGCAGTTCTTTTTCTCCTTCATTTCCCATTTTACAAAAAAATAATTACCAAAAACAGAGTATGATCCAGCGACTTGTATTTCTTGTCATCTCACTATTGACACTTATCCCCCCCTCTGTTGCCGACACCATCACAATAAAAGCAGCAAAAAAATACCTGAATATTCCCGTTTCCCATGCCGTTCAACGGGAAGTAATGGAAATCAAGGTAGACGGCAGGATAGAACGATTTTTCGAGATCCGTTTAGCGTCGGAGAAACCCGATTATTGGGTCTTTTGCGATATCTCGGCATTCAAAAGCAAAACCGTCAGCATCTCTTTTCCATCGCCGGGCAAAGGGTTATCCCAAATCTATCAGTCCGATGAAATTGCCGGACAGGACAGCCTGTATGGAGAAAAGAACAGGCCGCAATTCCACTTCTCAAGCAGAAGAGGATGGAATAACGATCCCAACGGCCTCCTCTATTACCAAGGAGAATACCACCTCTTCTACCAACATAACCCTTATGAACGGGAGTGGGGAAATATGCACTGGGGACATGCGGTGAGTGAAGACCTGATCCACTGGGAAGAGCTTCCCGTAGCGCTTTACCCGGACGAACACGGTACTATGTTTTCCGGTTCGGCCGTGATGGACTATCACCACAGCGCAGGATTCAATAAAGGAGGTGAACCGGCCATGGTGGCTCTATATACCGTTGACAATGCCGACAGGCAAATACAGTGCCTCGCCTACAGCCTGGACAAGGGACGCACATGGACCAAATATGCACACAATCCGGTGATCGACTCAAAAGAGAAGTGGGGCAGCAAAGACACACGCGACCCTAAGGTATTCTGGTATGAACCCGGCAAGAAATGGGTCATGGTCCTCAACGAAAGGGACGGACACTCCATCTACAATTCCACCGACCTGAGAGAATGGATATTCAAAAGTCACATTACAGGATTCTGGGAGTGCCCGGAACTGTTTGAGCTCCCTGTGGATAATGACGTATCCCATAAAAAATGGGTGATGTACGGAGCTTCAGGCACTTATATGATCGGAAGTTTCAATGGTGAAGAGTTTATTCCTGAATCAGGCAAACACTACTATACCACCGGTTCAGGCTATGCGGGACAAACATTCAACAATATTCCGGAATCCGACGGCAGGCGTATCCAGATAAGCTGGGGTCGTATTCCCGCAGCAGACATGCCTTTTAACATGCTGATGTTGCTGCCGACCGAATTAACGCTACGCACAACCCAAGGGGGGGTCAGGCTGTTCAGTTATCCGGTTAAAGAGGTGAATCGACTGGTCAATAAAAACAAAAAGTGGAAAAACCTGAGTACCGAAGAAGCAAACATAGCTGTTAATGAATTCCGCGATGAATCTCTGTTGCACATCAGGCTCACTTTAAGTCTCTCACATGCTACGGGAGCAGGCCTCGATTTCAAAGGACAAACCCTGTTGAATTACGACATGAATTTCAACACGGTCAATGGTGTCTTCTATTCTCCCGACAATATGACCAGTATGGAGATTTCAGCGGATATTTTCATCGACAGGACCTCTGTGGAGGTCTTCATCGATAACGGTGCATACTCCTGCTCTTTCGAAAGAAAGACAGCAGACCCGGAGAAAGGATTCAACTTCTGGGGAAATAATATCAGAATCAAAGAACTTGAACTGTCTACGCTCCTATCTATCTGGTGAAAAAGATATCCCGTTTGAAAAGGTTTATCCGAACCCGGATGTCAAAAATTAAACAGCAGCCAAGGGAATACGAAACAATAAAATCCTTTTTTTCGAGTTAAATAAAAAGATAATTACTCGGAAAAGGAGATCACCGGTGTTGTTGAAAGAAAAAACAGAATTGATTTTTTTGGTATATTCATCTGCTTGCCGGCATTGTTGTGAGCAGTTGAAAGAAAAAACAAGCTCCATCCTTTGGGGAGTGGCCTGCCTTGTTCTTTTTACGGGATGTTCTGCCGGAAAGAATACAACCGGCACACGCGCCTACCATGAACTCACCACACGCTATAATATCTTTTTCAATGCCGAAGAGGCTTATTATGAAATCCTGAAGGAGAGATCGGAAAACTTCCGCGAGGATTATGCCGAGGTACTTCCTTTTTACCCCTCCACCTCCGCTGCGGAGAAGCCGGTATCCGGCGGACCTTTCGACCCGGTGATCGACAAAACCGGGAAAGCCATCCGGGAGCACTCCATAACGGCAAAACCACGCCGCGATCCCACCAAAGCCCCTTCACAGGAATACCGCCAATGGCTCCGTCGGGACGAGTTCAACCCGTTCCTGAAAAATGTATGGCTGCTGCGGGGGAAGGCCTTTTTGCAAAACGGGAATCATGACCAGGCGCTTTCGGTATTCTCCGGGATGCTGCGTCTCTTCAGCTATGATACCGGCCTGACAGATGAAACGGAGATCTGGCTGCTGCGGACATACGCGGAGATGGGAAGAACATACGACGCGGAGAAAACAGCCTATGCTTTAAAAAGCAAGAGGTTACCCGGGCACCTGGAGAAACTGTTCAATGAGCACTACACATACTTCCTGATCCGGAAAAAGGAGTTTGCAGAGGCGATCCCTCACTTGCGGAAAACAATAGAGAAAGAATCCGATTATTCCCGAAAGAAAAGATTACAATTCCTTCTCGGGCAGATCTACGCGATAACCGGAGAAGAGGGTAAAGCCTGCCATGCTTTCGAAGAGGTGAAAGGGATCCGTACCCCTTTCGAACTCACACTGAACGCCACTATCTGGCAATCAGCCCTGACATCGGGGGGGCAACAACATACAATAATGCGCCGCCTGAAGAAAATGGAGCAAAAGATCAATGATACGGATTCACTCATGTTTTCCAATCAACGCTACCGGATCTACCTGAAGACCGGCAACGATTCGCTGGCGCAGGCTTTCCGCCCCCCCGAACCGGACAATGATGCGGCAAAGGAGACAACAACGGCAGCAGCCGTCACTGACTCAACCGCCGGGAACCTTCAGGGCATAGAAAACACTCCTCAACGCTTGTCACAGGGAAGAACCCTGGCAGAAAATGCCGCTTTACACAGGCAGTGGCAATCCCGAAACGGGCTATGGCAATCCCGGCCAGCCGGCTCAACGGAGTCAACAGAGTCAACAGAGACGGGAAAAGATAAGATGGCTCCATTCAGCGCCAACCGAAATGGTCCGCATTACCTCCTGCTTACCTTTACCCCGGGCTCGGCTGATAAGAACCGTCTTCTCTTCACAACGGCGGACTTCAATTTTTCCCATTTCAAACTTCGCAGGTTCAATTTCTCCTACATTTACCTGTCGGCATCGGAAGCACTTCAAATAGAGCCTTTCGGATCATTTGAGGAGGTATCCCGATATACGGAGATGATGCGCTCCGATTCCCTTTTCCGCACTGCCCTTCCCGTGGGGATCACCCCCGTTATAATTTCTGAAGAAAATCTGAAGACCCTCCGGTCGGGCGAGAGGATGGATGAATACAACCTCTTCTATGCTGAAAGCATAGCGCCTGTGCAGAGGCCCTTTCAACCGGTAAGGAGAGATGAAACGGCAGAAATTGAAGAAAAGAGCGCGCCGGAATCGGAAAAGATCGTATCTTTGAAGACCTCCCCGGCCACAATCCCGGAACAGAAAGAAGTCCCCGCTCAGCCGGAGCCGATTCCTCAGGTTGAACGGGTAACACCCGAAGCATTGAAACGGAGGCTCGAGCAGAATGCCGCCAAAGCATTGCAGCAACAGCAGGAAACAACACCCCGCAAAAGCAGGGAAGAGTTGCTGAAAGAGCGGGAACAGCAGCGGGAGAAAAGGATCCGGCAAAGAGAACGGGAGATGAAAGAGAAGCTCCGAAAACGCGAAGCGGCCTTGAAACAACGCGAAAGGGAAAGGGAACTTCGTTAAACTAAATGAGCAGAGGATAAGCTTGCTTATACCATGCCATAGATAGAAAACGACTACATTTATTGAAGAGAAGAGAAGAGAAGAGAAGAGAAAATAAAAGAACAGCAATGAGAGAAATGGTTTTTGCCACCAACAATCAACATAAACTCAACGAAATCCAAAAAATTACGGCAGGAAGATTACGGATTTCCGGCCTCGCCGATATCGGCTGCCACCAAGAGATCGAAGAGACGGGCAACACCCTGGAAGAAAATGCGCTGATCAAGGCGAGATTCGTCAGGGAGAGATATGGTTACGACTGCTTCGCAGATGATACCGGTCTCGAAGTGGAAGCACTTGAAGGCGCACCCGGCGTCTATTCGTCACGGTACGCGGGAAATGGCTGCAACCCGGTGGACAATATGGATAAATTACTCACGGCATTACAAGGGAACAAAAACCGTGCGGCACAATTCCGCACGGTGATCGCGCTGGTCATCAACGGAAAAGAGCACTTTTTCGACGGAATAATCAGAGGGAGGATCATCGAAGAAAAGCGGGGTTCGGGCGGTTTCGGATACGACCCCGTTTTCATGCCTGACGGCTACGATCAGACCTTCGCCGAACTGGGCCACGAGGTAAAGAACAGCATCAGCCACCGGGCGCTGGCCATGGAGAAATTGGTCGATTTTCTTTATTCTTACAATTTAAAATAATAACCTATGTCAACCAACATTCGCACAGGCATTATCGGCTACGGACTCTCCGGCCGGGTATTTCATGCTCCTTTTATAGATGTAGTAGAAGGATTCGAACTTACGAAGATCAGTACATCCGACCCTGAAAAAGAAGCGCTTATTGAGGAGCGGTATCCTATCACCGCAGTCGTACCCGACGGGAAAGGAATCATCGACGATCCTGAGATCGATCTTGTCATTGTCACTTCGCCCAATACCGACCACTTCCGCTGGGCGCGGGAAGCGCTGCTGGCCGGCAAGCACGTGGTAGTGGAAAAACCGTTCACGGTAAATGTGGACGAAGCCCGTGAACTGATCGAAATAGCAAAGCGGCAACAAAAAATCCTCACCGTCTATCACAACCGTCGTTTCACGAGCGACACCAAAACGGTGAAAAAATTGCTCGACAGCGGTCTCCTCGGCGAGATCATTGATTACGAAACACACTTCGACCGCTACCGTACCGATCCCCGTCCAAGAGGTGCATGGCGTGAAGAACCGCTACCCGGCTCGGGTATTTTTTACGACCTGGGCTCCCATCTGATCGACCAGGCACTTTGGTTTTTCGGTATGCCGGAAGCGGTGACGGCCGCAATCAATATGCAACGCCCCTGGGCAAAGGCGGACGACCACTTCGATGTGCGGCTTCACTACCCCACCTTTACCGCCACCCTGAAATCGGGGATGATCTGCCGTATTCCCGGAGCTACCTATATGCTCCACGGCACGAACGGATCGTTTGTGAAATACGGACTCGACGTGCAGGAAGCTACGCTCGACGGTGGCGCCAGACCCGAAGGAAAAGATTGGGGGCGTGAACCCGAAAATATCTGGGGCACCATCAATGCCGATTACAAAGGGGTGAAAATTCAAGGGAAGATTGAGAGTGAGCATGGCGACTACCGTAATTACTTCATCAACCTCCGCGATGCCATCAATGGTACAGCGCTTCTCGCCGTCAAGCCGGAAGAAGCCCTCAATGTAATGCGGATCATCGAACTGGCATTCCGCAGCAGCCGCGAAAAGAGAACAATCACAATTGAATAATCGTTTAAAAAGTGGATCATGAGATCCGATGCTATAAAACTGGAACTCATCGAATGGCTTGTCCGGCTTGAAGATTCAGAGGTTATTTAATTTTGATTACTTTTGTAACTCGTTCCATTGCTGATTGCCGATGAGGAATTTAGAAAAACAGTTTTCCGGATATTTTCATACCTATTACCGTCCGCTTTGCCTGCACGCCCTGCATTTCATGGGGAATGCCGAGGAAGCCGAGGATATCGTGCAGGAAACATTTGTGAACCTGTGGGATAAAAGGGAGCAATTAGAAACGATCAGATCGGTAAAATCGTATCTCTACACCGCTGTTCGAAATAATTGCCTGACCCGTATCCGCGACGCAAACCCCACCACTTCGCTCGACATGCTCCCACCCGACGAACTGCTTTCGGAGGAAGAACAGGTGGAGCGCGCCGGGATGGAGTCCTGCATCTGGAAAATGATCGATGAATTACCGGAACGCCGCCGCAAAATTTTTCTGCTGGCAAAACGCGACGGAATAAGTTACAAAGAAATTGCCGAACAAACCGGATTGTCCGTCAAGACCGTTGAGAACCATGTATTTCGCGCTATGCAATCGCTTCGCACCAAAGATATCAAAACCTGGCTTTTCTTTTTTACGTGAAAATTTTCACTTTCGAGTGAGGGGTTTTGATTTTTCTGCGTCTTAGAGTAAAAGGTATTTGAAAAAAAAGAAATAAACACTTTTTAATTATTTACATCTATGAAACGAATCTATTCTATCGTGCTTGCGGCAGCCGTTATTTTCGGACTGTCCCCGGTGACCGTCCTCGCGCAGGAAAAAACGTCGTATGAAGTGGAGTATCAAACCCCGCAAGGTTACAAGGATTTCCGCTTCTCAATCGGCGGCGGATACGCTTTCCGCCTTGGTAAAATTGAGAAAACAGGCGATACCAAGGTTGATGACCTTAATAAGAAGTTACGCCACGGCTATACCGTAGACGCCGACGCGCAGTACTTTTTCAAGGAAGGATGGGGGCTGGGGCTCAATGTCAACTATTGTTCCTCTTCCACTTCCGGGAGCAATATTGACATTCCGGAATATGGAAATGCCAACAGCTACAAAGAGTCGCAAAATGTGCTGTTCGTGGGGCCTTCGTTTGCAGGACGCAACGAAACCGACAGATTCCTGTTGGTGTCTTCTTTCGCGATAGGACCGATGTTCTACATGGACAAAATGACGATCGACGGCAGGCTGCTTGACGGCACCAAAACCACCATGGGGTTCAACGCCGGTGTGGCCGGGGAATACAAGCTGAATGCTAAAACGGGCATCGGGCTTAAGTTGTCTTATACCCTCGGCACCATCAATTCAATCAACCTGGAAGGGCAGAACGTGGAATATGACGAACCGGCCAGCATATCCAACCTGATGGCAACCGTTTTCCTGAGTTTCCGCAGTTGGTGATAGTATAAATAAAAATCGTTATGACACGAAAATCTATTTTCGTTCTCTTGTTATTGTCCGTCATGGGTTTTTCCGTGCGGGCACAGTTCAAGGCAAGCTTGAAAGCCGGCCCCGACATGTCGAATATGTCCATGACACTCAACGGGGTTGAAACGGACATCTTTTCCCCTCGCATCGGTTTTCATACAGGCCTCGCGGCAGAGTATATGTTCAGTCGCCGCTTCGGCCTGGAAAGCGGCCTGAACTATTCCCGCCTTGGTGCGACCATTAACCCCGACAGGTATTATCAGGGAAGCGAACTGCCGGAAGGGTTTTCTATGGAAGGCCATGTAAGCATGCAAACGCTGGAACTCCCGCTCTACGCGAAACTGAAGTTCAGATTGTTCCCCGGCATGCAATTCTTTCTGGCAGGGGGCGCGTTCGGGAGCTATTCACTCAAAGCGGAACAGTATGTGAAGCACTCCTGGGAGGGAGATTATATAAAAATGAAATGGAGCCTTTTCGAACCGGAGATTCAGGTAATGGGAGAAACAGAAGACAATGTGCTGATGCTGCAGCGTTTTAATGTCGGCATTGCTTTGGAAAGCGGAGTGGAAATCGGGAACCAGTTAACCGCTGGTATCGGCTTCCGGCAGATGCTGAACAATATGGCCGCTTTCGGGTATTCGGTAAACGGTCAAACCGCGAAGCCTGATATTACCATGTGGACCCTCTCCTTCTCGTTGGGGTATCTCTTGTAGAACGATTGCGGAACGCCCGAGTGTATGATGATCCTGCATTAGAATATTTCCTCTCGCCTACGTTTAAATAAGAATCCGATATCCTGCTGAGAGTGGGAATAAATTTATAAATCTTGTATAACTCAGAAAAGGAAGCGATGGAAAAGAACAGGCAAGACAGGGATGAATCTGTCCGCTTTGTGGTTCAACACTACCAAAAAGGAATGTTCGAACCCTCGAAAGGATGGAAAAGATTAACCGCTTCTCTCCCGGGTTCAGGGAGAGTGCGGTACCTCTCCTTCATAACGCGGGCGGCTGCTGCGGTCGTATTGCTGTTCGTGGCAGGAATCGGCGTATGGATGATGGTGAACCGACCGGAACAGTTGTTCGCGCAAGTCGATAACACGGAATTCACGCTTCCAGATAACTCCCAAATCGTGATGCAACGAGGGGCAAAACTGGAATACGACAGGCATTTCGGTAAGACCGAACGACATGTTTCGATGCAGGGAGAGATCGCGTTCGCCGTCGTCCGCGACGAAACCAGGCCGTTCATTATCTCCACGCCCACGGCACGGATCGAGGTGCTCGGCACGGAATTTACCGTAAACGCCGGCGATAATGAGACCCGCCTCAGCGTGACATCGGGAAAAGTGCGGTTTACACCCGACGATCCGGTTATACCGCTGTTATGCACTGCAGGCATGACCGTACATTACAGCGCCAACACCGAAACCATAAACGTCTCTTCCCCCGGCAGCGAGATGGAAATCAACGGCAAGACCCGATCGCTCACTTTCGATAACATAGGGCTGAAAGAGATTGTAATGGTGTTGTCTCACTTCTACAACGTACAGATTGAACTGCCGGAAAACGAGTCGGATCTGACCTTCAGCTCCTCTTTCACCGGAAAAAGCATCGTCGAAATCATCAATATCATTAATTTCACGCTCGATACGAACATTGTGATTGTAGAACACGGGGGGCAACAATAATTCAAAGGCATTGTCTATTTTTTTAATATTTTTCCACAACTATTTTATAACAAACAACTTATATCTTTATGAAAACAAGAACTTTCCTTTTTATGGCAATTCTTCTTACCGGTATGATTCTTTTACCGGCTTGTGGTAGCACCAAAGGGTACCACGGAACGAAAATGGAGTCTACAGACCTTGCCCGTGTACAACAAGGGGATCATAAATTGAGGATCAAGGGGAAAAAGACTTCCGAATCAGCTTTCCTTGTAAAAGTGGATACGGTTTCAGTGGGTAGTTATATGAAAGGCTTCCCGAAGCATATCGATGTATTGCCGGGTGAACGGACAGTGGAGATACGCCACTTCCAGCAATGGAAAGACAAGGCAGCCATGTCGGGGGCAATGTTCGGGCTAATCGGGGCATCTATCGCGGAATCCAATAACCCGCACACGCACTACAAACTCACGTTCACGGCAGAGAAGGGAAAGCAGTACACGATTTTGCCCGTAACGGATGAAACGACGGAACAGCCAGTGTTCCACGTGATAGATACCACGGCCAATGACACGATCCAGCCACGTGTTGTCCAAATTGAAAAGAAGAAAAAATAGATAGATAATGCTTCGACACATGAGCAGTGCCTATTGCAGGTTTCCAAGAACGCTATAAATCGTATGCAACGCTGCACTTTCTTTTTTCTGCATCATAAAGACAAACGTATCAAAAAATAAAAATATGAAGAAACAAATTATAGTACCTCTCTTCCTGATCCTGTTTACCGTTATGGCGGTAAATGCTCAAATTGGTGAGAAGGATGTAGATATACGGGTCGGAATGGGGGTCTCGCAGTTCAAAGGAGAAGAAGGTTTATTGCTCCTATCCGAATATGAATTGAACGCGAAGCTTAGCGATTATTTCACAATAGCGCCATCCATAATATTGGATCACCACGGTAATCTCGATATTGAGTCTGCTAACTTTTTCCAGGCGAATCTGAACGCATTTGGTTCGCCGTCTCGAAACGACCGACAAAATGATTTCCGGATGGGAGGAGGATTAAGTTTCTATCGATTGAGCGAAAGAGGAGATTATGCCACGCGTAGCGCACTCGGCCTTAATTTTATTCTGGAAAACACCTATATGATCAATGACTTTTTTTTAATTGGCATTAAAGCGTTTATACAGCCTTATTTTAACAGGGACATCAATTATGGTGCCTTTCTAAAAGTGGGAATAAACCTGTAAATCATATAAAACATTGTGCTATTATCGAATGAAACGCTATACTATCTTTTTATTTTTGATTGCCGGCTTTCCCCTGCCCCTCCTGCCGCAAGGGAAAGTCACCCTTAACCTGGAAAAACGGCCGATTACCGAAGTCCTCCGGAAAATAGAACAACAAACGGGGTACACGTTCTCCTACAATCCTACATTGTTAAAAGATTTCCCACCCGTCTCCCTCCGGATCGCGAACGAATCGCTCGAAAAAGTACTGCAACTCCTTTTCCACGAAACCGATATCCAACCCATCCTACAGGAAAAATACATCATCCTGAAAAAGCGGCCGAAAGCGATTACCGTCAGCGGATTTATCTACGACCGGGAATCGCACGAGTCGCTGATCGCCGCCAATGTATATGATGGGGATTCGGGACAAGGCTCCGTCAGCAACAACTTCGGATTTTACAGCCTCTCCGTCCCGCCGGGCGAGATAGAGCTCCGTCCCAGTTACGTGGGATATACCACCGAAAATTATCCCTTTACGGTAACGAAAGACACGGTCATCCATTTTTTTCTGCAACCGTCCTCACTACTGAAAGAAGTAGTGGTGGACGGAAACCTGAAGAATCCCCTGCAACATGCCGAAACAGGCAAGATAAGCCTTAATGCCGCAACACTGAAGGGTATCCCCGCGTTTATGGGGGAAAGCGACGTGATCAAGGCTTTGCAGCAAATGCCCGGCGTGGCAGTAGGAACCGACGGCATGGCCGGACTGTATGTCCGGGGTGGAAATGCCGATGAGAACCTCTACCTTGTAGACGGGAATCCCCTCTATCATGTTCACCACCTGCTGGGTCTCTTTTCCACGTTCAATCCCGAAGCGGTGAAAACCATGGATTTCTACAAGGGTAGCTTTCCTGCCCGTTACGGGGGCCGCTTGTCGTCGGTAGTGGATGTACGGATGAACGATGGCGACATGAAAAAATTCTCCGGGACAGCTTCCCTCGGGATCATTTCATCCCGTTTGAACTTGCAGGGACCCATTATCAAAGACAGGACCTCGTTCTCGGTCTCGTTCCGCCGTACCTATCTCGACCTGATCGCCCGCCCGGCAATGTATTTCATCAACCGGAAAGAGAAAAGAAAAAGCCCGGATAATTACGACAAGATTGATTTCTCCTACTATTTTTACGATTTCAACGCGAAGGTCAATCACAAGTTTTCGGACAAAAGCCGTATCTACCTGAGTTTGTACAACGGGAAGGATAAATTGTTTGTTAATAACAACAGCATCACCCGATACAGTAACGATTATCCTACTTATGGCTCGAATCCTGATAACCCGGAGGAGAATATCCAATACCATTATAAAAGTGCTTTCAATGAAACGTCAGATACGGATATAGGCTGGGGAAACCGTATGTCCTCACTGAACTGGACATACGCGGTCAACAGCAAGCTGTTCTCGAATACCACGTTAGTCTATAACCGCTATCGATCGGATATTTCCTATTCCTATGAAATCAAGGAGACTTATTCCTCCAAGGATTATGGCGACCGCCAGGAAAAAACCCAAAACACCTATCAACTTTTTAACCCGATCTACCGGTCGGGTATCGAAGACCTGGGCTACCGCCTCGATTTTGATTACGCGTACAACAATAGTCACCTGATCCGCTTCGGAACAGCGTTGCTGCAGCATAACTTCGTTCCCGAGGAAAGCCGGATTTTCCGGCAAGACAACGACAATGAAAAAAGACAGAACGATACGATCACCTATGCCGACGAACGGGTCAGGGTCCAGGAACTATCCTTATACGCCGAAGACGAGGTGGATTTCGGCAAACGGCTGAAAGTAAATGCCGGTGTGCATTTTTCAGGATTCTTCGTGCAGGGAAAGACCTACCTGAGCTTACAACCCCGCCTGTCGACCCGTTACCTGTTGTCGGAAAACCTCTCCCTGAAAGCGTCGTACGGCAGGATGAGCCAGTACGTGCACCTGCTGCAAAACAGCTATATAAACTCTCCTAACGATTTGTGGGTACCGATTACTAAAAAGGTGAAGCCGCTGTCGTCCGATCAGTTTACGGTTGGGATCTACGGCAGGTACCGTGACTTCGACCTTTCGGCGGAAACTTACTATAAGCGATCGGTCAACCAGGTCGAGTACAAAGACGGCGCCAACATACTTACCAGCAATACAAATTGGGAAAACCGTGTTGCCCAGGGGATCGGGACCTCGTACGGACTGGAATTGATGGCAAAAAGAAGTTTTGAAAATACATCGGGATGGGTCGGCTACACGCTGTCGTGGGCAAACCGGCAGTTTCCCCACGGGGAGATCAACCAGGGGAAAGTATATCCCGCGAAATACGACAACCGCCATAAGATCAATGCCGTGCTTAAGCACACGTTTAATCATAAATTCGATATGCACATTTCCTGGATCTACGCGACCGGCAACTGGACTACCCTACCGATGGAAGAGTACATCGATATGGACGGCAATAAAATACCTTATTTCCATCAACGGAATAACTACAAGATGCCCGACTACCATCGGCTCGACCTGGATTTTAATTATTATCGCCACAAGAAGAACGGAAGGATGGGCATCTGGAATATCAACATCTATAACCTGTACGCGCATCATAATTCATTCATTATAGAACCTATGGAAGGAAGTTCCCCGGCGCCGGGTAGCGTGAACGGTCACCCGAAGAAATATTATCCGGCATACCAGAGTTATTCTCTTTTCCCGATTATTCCCTCATTTTCCTATACGTACAAATTCTGAAGATATGAGGAGATCAAAAAACAGATACATACTGGTTCTGCTGATCGCCATAGTGGCTTCTTTCCCCGCGTGCGAGAAAGAGATCCGGCTCAATCTGACCGACTATACACCGAAAATCGTGATGAACGGGATTATTTCGCCCGACTCGCTCATCGAGATAGGCGTCAGCAAAAGTTTTTTATACACCGATACGCTTTCAAATAACAGCCTGTTGAAGAATGCCTCGTTAACCCTGTTTATCAATGGCGAAAAACGTGAAATGATGCGTATGGAGCGGGTGGATACTATTTACGGCCGCGACAGGCTCGACCATCCTTACCTCGCAATGATAAGTGTCTTCCGTTCAACGGTACGACCCAAAACAGGAGACAAGATACGGATTGAAGCATCGGCCGAAGGATTTAATCCTGTCCGGGCGGAAACCACCATCCCCACACCCCCGGTAATTAACCGGATTGATACGGCCACGTTCTTTACATCAAAAAAAATAATCAATAGTAATGAAAACAACTCTTATAATCCCTACGATCCGGATAAATACAACAATCTCAGGATGGAAGAATTATACCGTAACATGCGAATCAGGATGGCCGTCACTCACAATTCTCCCGGCGAAAATCCCTGTTTCACCCTTCAACTCAGGACAATAATCAGCGAACCGGCAAGCCTTTCCGGTACGGTAGAGAATTACCTGTATATATACACGAATGATGATCCGGTGTTCAAGGAAAACTACCGAAACAACATCCTGGAAGATTTGATATCGGAAGGCACTTCATTTAAAGGAATAAAATATCCCGACTTAGCGCTTTTTTCCGATAAACTGTTCCGGGACAACCGCTATACACTCGATTTTTCGATCACTGATTATTATCCTGTCCAAATTACCTACCTGGAATACGGGGTGGATCCGGGAGACGCCATTTACAACCCTCATGATCGCTCCATAATTGAAGTGTTGAATCCGCCCGTCGAGGTATTGTTCACGGTCTTAACTCCGGAGTTGTATCCCTATTTCAAGATGAGAGACTACAATCCCAACACCGACGTCGTGGGGTTTACCATGTTCTCCGAACCGGGAATCACGTTCAGCAACGTCCACAATGGCATCGGAATCGTAGGTGCTGTCTCCGGAACGATAGCCCGGATTAATATTCCCCCGTTTCCCGGAAAAAACAGGGTTCCGAGATAGTTTTGAATAGGGATTCATCTTATACCCCGCTCGTTAAATTTTTCCTTATAAGAAAAAGATGCTCGCTCCCGCGATACTGATCACCGCTCCGATCACCTGACGGGTGGTGACTCTCTCTTTAAACATTCATGCAGTAGACACTTTTCTACCGATAGTTTACAAGCGATTGGAGGTAAAAAAAATAGCTCAACTCAATTATAATAAAAGATTTTATCATCCAGGATGAAAAATACTTTTCCTCTCTTTTTTGCGGTATTGTTATTTAAATACAACAGGGCGTTTTTCGGGGCGTTGAATTCGATAGTTTGTCCGGTTGCCGTCTTCTTCCCTATTGATTTCCAGCTATTATCCATCAAGCAAAACAATTCATATTCGTATCTTTCATAAATGCCGATATTTGCAAGCCGGGGGGAATAATGGACGGTTGCTATTTTTTTATCTTCCCCGAAGTCTAATCCTGTCCATGATTCTTCCGGGCCGGCAGCATCGTAAAATGTAGTAATATCCCCGTCAAACGCTTTGTCTCCGGTATCCCCCAAATCTTTGTGTGATCCCCGAGATCCGACATGCATACCTTCGAGTTTGTTACCCGAAAGATCATACAGGACGATCTCGGAAACATTGCAATATGAATTTTCCGGCGCTTTGTACCGGACATAACGGCAAGTTTCCGGATGTTTTAATATTACCCTATTATAGAGGTTGGGTATTCCAGTTATCTTATGTATTATCCGTGTTTTGGAGAAATCAGGCGTTTTCGAACTTTCAAAAACCGCATTCACCATGCACCCGCTTTGTAAAAGATCGTTTTCCGGAGTTATTGAAGCGAATGCTATCAGGCTGTCGGGGGAATCGGGTGTCAAAATATGTGTCTTTCCGTCCCGATCAATGTAAAACGGATTACCAGCCGGAGTTTGATTTTAAACCAATTTTTAGCTATCTTTGAAAATCGGGTTCAGCTGTAGAGACAGCCAAACCCTCCGTTTCTTATTTACACAGAATATTTTGGACAGTGTCAATATATTTTTTCATATTATTTTAATTGTCTTTGAAATATTCCTGTGAGATTTATAAAAAACTCACAGGAATTAAATTAATGTTTAAACTAAAATCCTCATTTTTAAAAATAAGTATATTAGTGTTTTTTGCATCCAAATGATAACAAGTGCAAGAAAGATATGAATTACCAAATGAGTTTCTATATAACTGATATTAATCAAAATGGCATTTGTCAATAACAACAAATTGGGATAATCCCTTAATATAGTCGTAGTTTTTGGAGTTTTTCTATCCCTCACACGAATGAAGTCTACATATTTTATTTTGTAGTTTTGCTTATATTCAATATAATGTAATAGCAAAGAGAGAATAAAAATGCCAATGATAATATAAGTACTCATTGTCTCTAAAATTAAAGCCATACGGCAGCAATAGCCGAACTGTAAACAGCTCCTGACGTTGCTGCTCCGGCAATAGTCAGCACCCATCCTTCAGGACCAAAAACCATTGTAACGGTGGCAGCTCCAGAATCGATGGCATATAAAATTCCTGCGGCAGCACCCATGGAGTCTGATTCAACTATAGTGCTTCCATTATTATCCCACCATGTAGACACTGCATCACTACCGGCATCCCACCAATCTTCGACCGTATCCCATATATCATCCCACCATCCTTTTATCCTTATTTTACCATTTTTCAGTTGAAGTTGGTGTAGTTCTTCATTATTGTATTGTTCCATAATTTCCGGATAATTCAATGCAAAATACCATTTTTTATAATTATTCCTCCAATATTGATAAGAATGATAGCCGGTACTTGTCGCACAATATATTACAGCTGCATCTGCCTCCGAAAGAGTTGTGGCTGCTTTTTGATTAATTACATCCAATAATGCTTTTAATCGGGACAATTCATTCTCCTTAAATTTCCGACTAAGAACAGACGTAATCTCATTGAGCAATTGTTGCACGGCAGGGCTAAAATTTTCCATACCCGAAGATTTCAAAGATGGACTATCTTTCAAAACATGCTTACAAATATCAATATGTTTTTGCAACTGTTCATGTTGATTACAAAAATTAAACGTTGCCTGCTTTATGAATTCATCTTTATTTTCCATAAAAGGACGACTTTTCAGCCGCGGATTTTTTGTATATTCAATGCCAAGGGCTTTAATCTCTTCAAAAATATATTCCAACCCTTCGTTATGCGATACTCCTACCTCATTGTATTCCTCCGGAATATCCAAGTTTTCTATTTTGACATCAGAATCAAAATCACTACTGCACCCTTGTACAAAGATGCCCAGCGAAATCATACAGGCTGCTAATATTCCAATGCCGAAAAATCCAACTGTTTGTTTATGTTGCTTCTATCCTCAAATCAAGTTTCAGGTTAATTTTCTTTCGAAAGGCAGGCGGCTTGCCGGAATAGAAGCATATATTATACCGCCTTGCTTCAGGTAGGCAGGAGCGCCCTTGGGGTCCGAAGATCAAAAAGGCATTCCTGCCATGAGGAAGTAGTTGTCGGTTTCATATCGGATTTATTTATTTGTGGCGAATCATCCAAACTATCCGCTTCATTTAATAAGTTTCGCATCTTGTTTTAATGTCTTTTATCGCTCAAATGTACCCTCAAACTCTTTGTTATCAATAACGATACGCAGAATATATATTCTTCCTACGGACAATTGTGAAATATCGATGGACACATAGCCCGCTTCATTTATTTCCACAATATGGTAAATAGGGCTCTGCAGAATAAATATTTCCACCTGTCCGGTGTAGTTCTCCACGAACAAGTCAATGGTCGTTCCGTTTTTGTATGCTTCCACGCTAAGAGCAAATGCAGAACGGGTAATACAGTTTTCCCGTAACTCTATTTTGTCTTTTGGTTTATTTGTAGTATGGATACCGGCGTTTAGTATAAACGTAAGCGGGTAAAAAAAGAATAGGAATGTCATTAAAAGGTTTTTCGAAAAATAAATAATTCTTTTCATGTTTGATTTCGTATAAAGTGTTTTTTTAAAAAAAGTGTTATCTCTCCGGTAAAGAAACAATAAAAAATACGTGTGTCAAGGGAAAATGCAATTCTGACCTTTGGTTGCTCAGGTATATTAATAAATATCAATATGATATATGAATACTTGCAGAGCGATTCTGACCTGGGTGTAGTACGGTAACGTGGAATTTATCCGCTCCCGAGTATTTTCAGCAGCCGTTCGAATCCGTTATCGGCTGTGGCATGGGCGGAAATTTTCTTTTTCAGGTACCATTTCTTCGATTTCAGATTATTCGTGGAAGTGTTGAGCAGAGCTGCAATTTGTTCGTTCCCGGTACCGGCAGCCAGCATGGAAAGCAACAGCCGGTCGCTTTCGGTCAATATGCCGTCCGATTCACTTATCCCAAACAGTTTCGTCATATCTTCGGAGGTGACCATTGTTTCGGCAAGCTTGTGAAACCGCTGCCCTCCCTCTTTCAGCATAAGATCGAACTCTTCGCCCAATTTCATGTCTTTTGAATGAATTTTTTTCGACAGGATACGGGTTTGATTCAATTGCGAGCCGTATATCTCCAAAAATGAAACATAGTGTGACAACAATTCTTGTTGGGCTTCAGTTTGCTGCCGCAACAGCTGCGCTTCGGCGTCTAAACGCCTTTTTTCGGCTTCCGTACGTTCCTTTTCCGCGGCCAGCTTTTCCCCTTGCAACAGGACAATACTGCGTTGTTTGGCAAAATAAAGCGTGAGGATACCCGCCAACAACAGAACAAAACCCCCTATAGCCAGCATTAAGCGATTCCGGGCTTCGGCTTTTAGCGCTTTGTTCTCGGATTCCGCCAGATCGTACCGGTTTTCGAGTTCACGGATACGGGTATCGAGCCGTTTTTCCACCGATTGATCGTAAGCGGAGAGGGCCTGGCGGCGGTAATCGTCAGCCAGTCGGTAATCGTTCATCCCGGCGGCAATATCGGCCGCATGATCATACAGCAGATAGTTCTGCCAATAAGTAGAATCTTCTATATGGGCAATGGCTTGCCGGACATAATAGAAAGCGCTGTCAGGTCTATTTAAACGGCTGAAAATATCCGAGAGAGCATAATAGATCCTGAATTCATCTCCTTTTATCCGAACGGACGGATATATATCTAATTTTTTCTTTTCTTTTTCAATGGCTTCTTCATAGTTTTGCGTAAGATCGGCATATATCGACTCTGCATTTAACAGAAAATATTCCTTTTCAATGTTATTATCAACATACAATTGTAAAGTATCTAAATATGATTTACTTCCGGATAAATCATCCGTTACTGCCAATGAGTTCCAAAACAAAGATAAATAAGCATCAAAGATATGAGAACTGTCATTCTTTAGTTTAGCACACATCAGGGCTTTTTGAAAATACTGTTTGGCAATATCTTTATTTGCATTCTTTTTATGTATGTCCCCCATAAAATAATTGGTAAAATAGAGTGAAGTAAGGTCGGGATCCTTTTGTCCGTACAGGAGGCGAAGCGCCTCTTTCAGGGGTTGATACACCGTGCTGTCCATAATTCCCAAGCGCGAGCGCACAATGCCTTGGTAAAGAAGAGCCCGTGTATGGTGGTTGCTTCCGTGTGCGGTTCTACGGTAGTAAGATCCCACACTGTTGATCAGGGAATCCGATGTAAAATCGGCATAGGTTTTATCGTCGGCAATAGTTTTCAACAGGCCGTAATAAGCACGGTTACTAAGTAACATCTCCTCAGCACGGAGGGTTGTCAGGCTGTCGCGTATAGCTTCGGGCCGTTCCTGCAGAAGTGCATCCCATTGCAAAAGGCGGTTATACAGCCCTTCGCCCCGTTTCCGGCTACAGGAAACGGTAGATAAAAGGCACAAGCATATCATGATGCAACTTATTCTTCCGTTCATAGCAATAGGGAACAATTACGGCTCCATTACAAAAATAGTGGATAGCGAAAAAAGCAGCAAAGGAATCCCCGATTATTTTCTATCTTTGCCCCGGTTTTAACTTAACAAAGGAATGTAAAGAACATGAGAATTGTTCACTGAGGTTCCATACGATCCCTTTAAAAATGAATAGTTTTAATCGTATGAACAGACTGTTATTGCTTTCACTGCTTCTCTCCATCCTGTGGGTATCATGTGGAAAATGGAGCAGGCGGGGGAATGTATACGACTTTCCTCAGATTTTGCAGTCGGATACGTTGCGTGTGCTTACCCTGAACACCTCTACTTCCTATTTCATCTATCGGGATCAACCCATGGGCTATCATTACGATATGATCCGTGATTTCTGCAGTTACCACGGGTTGGTTCCGGAGATCATAGTGGCCGGAAATATACGCTCTATGTTGCAGATGCTGCAGGATAGGGAAGCCGATATGATCGCCTATAATATGCCGGTCACCAATACATTGAAAGATTCGGTACTTTATTGCGGACTCCAGCAGATCTCGCATCAGGTGCTGGTCCAGCGCGCCGGGCAGGGAGATACCCTGCTGTCCGATGTGGCCGGTCTTATCGGTAAGCGGGTGGCGGTGATCAATGAATGGAAATACCGCGATAGAATGAATAATTTGAATGATGAGTTGGGGGGAGGTATCCAGATTGATATGGTCGACAGTGACACTACCCTGGTGGAAGACCTGATCAGGATGGTTTCCCGGGGGGAGATCGCTTATACGGTCGCCGATGATGACCTGGCCATGCTCAATCACACCTATTTCAGGAATCTGAATGTGGATCTTCCGGTCAGCTTCGACCAGCGCTCGTCGTGGGTGGTAAGAAAGGATACGCCCCTGCTTGCCGATTCGCTGAACAGCTGGATTGAGAGCCGGTCTTCAGAGCCCGCTTTCCTGCGGATCATCAAACGCTATTTTGAAGAAACAAAAGGATATTCCGATTACGGCAGACCCTCTTACAGCGAAATTTCAGGCCATGGTGTTATTTCACCTTTTGACTCCTTTTTCAAACAGTACGGGAAGGAATCGGGTATTGACTGGCGGTTGCTCGCATCGGTTGCCTATCAGGAATCCACCTTCGATACGGAGGGGCAGTCATGGGCGGGCGCTATAGGGCTGATGGGGTTGATGCCGGCCACTGCCGCCTCGTTGGAGGTAGAGGAAGACCAGCTTCTTGATCCTGAGAAGAATATACGTGCAGGCACGGAATATCTGAAAAAACTCCTTCATATTTTCCGTTTTGTAAATGATCCTTATGAAAGAATAAAAATGACCCTGGCAGCTTATAACGGAGGCGTCGGCCATGTGCTCGACGCGCTGGCGCTTACCGAAAAATACGGAGACGATGATAAGGTGTGGGAGGGTAACGTGGAACGGTATCTTCAGTTGAAGCGTTTAGAGCAGTACTATACGGATCCGGTTTGTAAGAACGGTTATTTCAGGGCGGACGAAACAATCAATTATGTGCGTGATGTAGTAGACAGATGGGAGATATACAAGGAGAAGGTAAAAGAATAAAACTCCTGCTTTATCTTTCAATAAAAAAATCACTATCTTTGCCATCAGTGTTAAATCCATATTTGCAGAAAACAAAACATGTCAGTCATAATCAATAAAGTCAGAACGAAGGATGACCTGAAGGAATTTATCCAATTCGGCATTGATCTCTATGAAGGAAATGAGTATTTTGTTCCCCCGTTGATCTACGATGAGAGAACAACGCTCAACTGGGGTAAGAATCCGGCATTCGACCATTGTGATGCCAACTATTTCCTGGCCTATCGCGATGATGAGATCGTGGGCAGGATCGGGGTCATTATTAACCACAAAGGGAATGAGGCATGGAACGAGCGGAATGCCCGTTTCGGTTTTGTAGATTTTATTGATGACAACGAAGTGGTAGACGCCCTTTTCGGTGCGGCCGAAAGCTGGGCCCGGTCCAGGGGGATGGAGAAGCTACACGGCCCGCTCGGTTTTACCGACCTCGACCATGAAGGGATGCTGGTAGAGGGATTCGACCAGATAAGCACTCTGTCGACTATATACAACTATCCCTACTATGTCGACCATATGGAGCGGATGGGTTATGTGAAGGATCAGGATTGGGTGGAATTCCTCATTACTATTCCCAAAGAGATGCCGGAACGGTTCCTGCGTGCCTCGGAGATCGTAAAGAGGCGTTCCGGTGTGGATGTGAAGCATCTCCAGAGTAAAAAGGATGTCTATCCTTATGCCAGAGATATCTTCAAACTGATCAACCGTGCCTATAAAAATCTGTACGGGTTTGTGGAATTATCCGACAGGCAGATCGATTATTATGTGGATATGTATATCCCGCTGCTTCGCTTGGAGTTCCTCACCCTGGTGGTCCGTCAGGAAGATAATAAGTTAGTGGGAGTGGGTATAGGGCTTCCCAGTATTGCCAGGGCGCTGCAGAAAGCAAAGGGGCGTTTTGTCCCGACGGGCTGGTATCACCTGTACAAGGCGCTGAAAGGAAAAGGGAACAATGTGCTCGATCTGTTACTGATCGCTGTCGACCCTGAATATCAGGGAAAGGGATTGAATGCGTTGGTATTCAATGAGTTTATTCCTGCTGCCAACCAATTGGGATTTGAATATGCCGAGAGCAACCCGGAACTGGAGATGAACAACAAAGTGCGATCCATGTGGAGCGATCTGGAAGTTAAACAGCATAAAAGACGAAGGGCATTTATTAAAAACCTATAGAGGGAAAAGAAGATGCACGACAGGGAAAGAAGGGTAAGATTTACAGGACGGAACAGAAAAACAAGATTTATAGAGGAACGTTTTCGTTAAGCTAAATGAGCAAAGTCAAACTTGTTTGAACTTTGCCATAGCGAGAATTGGAAATCGAGGAGCGAAGGCGACTCAAAACGACTAATTTTAATGAA
>NZ_CALNAT010000003.1 GCF_937873925.1 uncultured Proteiniphilum sp.
CAAAGAAACTGTAGGATACCAGGGGCGCAAACGATTATCATCTATGCTTCGGAACATATTCTTCTTGTAATACAATACAGAATCCTTATGGATCATACCACTCATCAGTTCATCATCCCATTTGAATTCAATGGGATAAAAATCATCGGTCAGCTTCCCAATTTTACAATTTAAACTGTCTCGCTGTATGGTTACGAGGAAATCCTGGGCATTAACAGTGGAGGTGCAAGATAGAATTATCCCATTGAAAACAAAGAGTGAGAGTAAAAAAACTTTGTTTGTATGTTTTTTCATGAAAAAAATAAATTACTGTTGTCCGACAAAAAAATCTCAGAAGAAGTACGAGGGCAAATTTTAAGTTTGCCCATCGTACTAACAGTTGTAGCTTTATATTCATCACAATAACAATACTACAATAACAAAAGTAGTTATTTTTTTGGACAATCAGTTTTTTCTTCCTTTAAAGTGAAGATTGTTTTATTTCACTAACGTTCCCCAAAAACTGATCTCCGCAAGTAATAGACGTGGGGTTTGAGTAGGATTGAAATTCTCGAGGCTTCTGAACCTGATATACCTGACTGTGGCAGACGGGTCGACATTATCACCTGGCATGAATTCAAAATATAAACCACTGTTGGAGAGTGCTATGTCTTCCGAAGTAGGAGCTTCCCAAGGACTTTTTGTTCCATTTCCTGATGGTTGAACACATTCAAAGGTACCTAACAGAGTCCAGGTATTATCCAAACTTCCATCTGGATTTGGATCCAGAGATCCGTAAATCTCAAACAATCTTGGCATGCCTTTATTCCAACGATCGTCATTATCGTTACGTGGCCAAAATTTCATTCGGCTTAGTTTTGCTTTTATGCCCATATCCCATGTAAATGAACAGGGAACGGAGGTAACTCCAGCCGAATGCATGAAATTGGTTGTGTTTCCGTCCCAAAAACGAGATAAGGGATAACTACCGTTTATGCCCATATCGCCAGGCAACGTTTTTGCCACCCAGGTAGTTTTGGGAATAAATGTTACCGGATCGATCATTTTTTCGACCGTTGTTGCCTGGAATACATCAATTGCCAGTGAGTCCGGTTTATACGTAGTACTGTAGGACAAAGGCTTATCGAGGTCGAAGTAGGGAAGCAGTGCTTCAGTTTCCGATGGATCCACATCCATAGTCTGGCTGGTGCCATTTGTATCTTTCCAGTTCAGGTGGATGCCTACCTCGGTACTTTCGGCTGTTCCCCAGTTCAGTTTAAGATCTTGTCCATCATAGTATGTACTCTTCAACAAACGGTTTGTCAGCATGCCCCTATAGTTATCGCCATATACCGTACCTAATACTTCAATGGGAATAGACATATTTCCTTCATCGTCATACGTGTGAACCATAAATGAATAAGTATTTTCAGCAATCGGGGCAATAATATAGCTTACAGTATCCATGTCGGCAGCTATAGACAGCTCAACCGAGTCGGTGTAATTATTCCAGAATATTCTTGCTTTCTGCACCCGGGGGTCGGTACCTCTCAACCACGATATTTTAATACGGTTGTCACCCGGATATGCAATCGGATTCTGTGCCGGTCCCGGATAAATCAATCCATTAGGAACAACATGTTTCTCGTAAATATCTGCCTGGCTATCGCATGAAGAGAATCCTAACACGACCCCAATAAAGATGATAAATATTATATTCTTCATCATAATTGATTTTTAATGATTTAGCTTTAATTGATTAATTCTCCCCAAAAACTCAATTCCTTAATATGAACCGTCGAAAATGAAGCATTCGCGTAGGTAGATATGGTTCTAAACCTGATATACCTGACAGAAGTAAAAGGATTCGGGGCAAAATCGCTAACACTGAATTCAAATTCGATACCTTCGTCTGCAAAAGCAATGTCTTCCTGGGTAATTTGCGTTCCGGGGCCGGACGGTTTCAAACTCTCAAATCGCCCGAGCGGTATCCAACTGTCGTCCATCACTCCGGTAGGATTGGGCGAAACAGAGCCCCATATTTCAAATACCTTTGCATGTCCTCTCTTCCATCTATCGTCTGCATGCCCTCGGGGCCAATATTTCAGACGGCTCAATTTGACGGTTCTTCCAAGGTCCCATGTGAGGTTGTGAGGTAGCATTTGGGTTTCCATACCATGGAATCCATCTACTCCATAAACCTCATCCCATATTCTTGTTATCGCGTAACCTGAATTGACCGGAGGTATATCACCGGGAAGGGTAAAATCTCTCCAGGTAGCTTTAGGAATAAACTCTTCAAACCATGGCGTCACCTTAGCCACTAATGTATCGGAATAATTCCCCCACCTATCGCGAACATACATCGCGAATTCCTGTTCCACGGGCTCTAATCCACCAATACCGCGATAAGTGAAAGTTCCTTTTGGCATAGAGGTATAATACGTGATTAACTCACTCATGTAACCCAAATTCGCCGTATCGGCCATCAATACTATTGCCAAGTTTGCTTTTTCCGGATTTTCGAAATCAATAGCTACTCCTCCGAAAGTATCCCTGAACTTTTTGCTTGCCAGTTGTACGGGAGCTGTCGTTGGGTTGATTTGTACAACATATGGTGTTGATTCTTTTTCGTTTTTCCCAACCGAATACAGTTTGACGTCGTACGTATCCGGAACGCCGAATCCTTCTAAAACTAAGGAATCTTTGAAATACGACGACTTTGTTTCGCGTATTACGCCAGGTTGGATTTCATATTCAGCACGAATATAAAGCAGATTCTTATCTATCGGCAATTTATATTTCAATACAGCTCCTCCCGGTTTGTTATGTACTGTTACATTTGTCACCTGACCGGGAGCGGGTATGGTATCATCAATAAAATCAATACGCCCCTCTTCCTTACAACCAATCCATACAATCGGCATTAGTAAAATAATGATATATATTATTCTATTCTTCATGATGTAATATTTTAATTGTTACCATCCAATATTTTGTACCAAGTTTGGATTCGCTTCAATATCGCCGGTACTGATAGGCCAGAAATAATCACGAATACCGAACTTTTGTTCTGCCAAAAGTTGTGGTTGGTACATCATCCGGTTGATTTCTTCTTCCGTTCCGTCAATGGTGGATACCATCATATTCCATCCTTGCAGAGGGGTATGGTATTCAGTTGGAGCGGTTTTCCACCGGCGTATATCCCAAAAGCGTTGTCCCTCGAACGAAAGTTCAATCGAGCGTTCCCTTTGTATAATTTCACGCATACCTGCCTGCGTATTGTACTTCTGGCTGTTGGTATACGTATCCCATGACTCCTTTACTCCTTTTAAACCAGCACGAGCGCGAATCAGATCGATATACTGGAACAATTCGGCGCTATTGGCGCCATTAGGGCCTTCGGCTTCGTTTATAGCTTCAGCATATAATAGGTATAGATCGCTCAACCGCATGATTGGCCAGGCATAGCTTGGCGAAGATATATTGTTGATCGCGTTAAGTTGGGCTTCATAAGGAATGTATTTTTTTGGGATATAGCCTGTCCAGTTCCCTTGTCCCTCGGTACCATCCGTTTCGCCTATTTTAAAGGCTAGGTATCTCAACGACGATGCATCTTTATCATTATATTGCCCGGCACCAAACCACACACCTCCGTCGAAGCCTACCCACGCGTAAAAACGGGGTTCACGCTCGAAGTGCATATCGACAGTCGTTCTTCCCTGTCGTATATAAAATCTGTCTTTTGCCTGGGCGGTTCTCAGATTGTAAAGGTCGCCGAAATTTCTAGTTTTATCCTCTTCCAAGGGGATTCCATTTTCGGTATAAAACATTTCGGCAATTTTGATCGGCATACCCAACCACTTGCAAATGTCATTGCTATTAACGTAATCCGGATTCAGTTTCGGCATGGATGCATGAATCATCCCCCCGTTAGAGGGAATTGAAATCATTTGCGTGTTTGCCCAAATTACTTCACTGTTCGAACGCAGGTTAAAGGCATTCCGAAGAGTTACATTCAGGACAATCGTATCGTTGTACCTGTTGGCCGCGTCTTCATACGTGTATAACATAAGCCCTGCTTCATGGCATATATCAATAGCTTCCTTGCAGGCGGCCAATGCCGAATCCCATTTTTCGGGTTTGAATGTCGTGTCGAACAGGAGGGTGCCGTCATGATTTTTCAAAGTTGCCTGATCATTATTGCCATTGAACAAAGGACTCGCGGCTGTTACCAGCACTTTTGCCTTCAGCGCAAGCGCAATGGGTTTGGTAATACGCCCGTAATCGCTAGCCGGATCGAGTACAAACGTGGGAAGCATGTCGCCTTCGCTGGCTTCATCCAGTAATTGTATAATATAATTAAAACATTCGTCTACCGGTTCTCGCTCTACCTTCACAGCGTACACATCAGCATCCACCGACATATTTTCACGGATGAGGGGGATAGGACCATACATCTGTACAAGGCTAAAATGGTAATAAGCTTTTAAAACTTTAGCCTCAGCAATCCATTGTTCACGTTCCCAGGCTTGCAGATCCGGAACCAAATGAACATTTTCCAAAAAGGTATTGCAAACGCGTAATGCTTGATACATACTGCCCCATCTCGGAAGTACGGGACTGGTAGCATTTTGGTTTCCCTCGCTTATATCAAGGCCGGCAAGAGAGAAACGGTTGGAAAAATGAGTAGTTCTCCTGGTCCATATATCATCTCCTCCTAACGTGGTAGGGTCGCTAGAACCTCCATTTTTCGGCATATACGAGTAAGCGGTAGCCAAATATTTTAGGGCTTGTACTCTCGAATTAAATGCCATATCCAAGGTAGCAACACCATCGGGTACCACATCCAACCAATCACTACAAGCAGTTAAGCTCATGATAGCGGCAAATATTATAATTCTATATTTTTTCATATTTATTATCCTTAATTAGTTAAAAGTAAAATTTAATCCAAAGTTAACCACTCTCTGAATAGGATATCCCAACCCATTACCTGCCATTTCCACGTCCCACATCTTAAACCTGCTGAATAGAAGCAGATTGGTTCCACTGACATAGAAGCGGAGATTATTCATTCCTATTTTTTCAGTTACTTGCTTGGGTATTGTATAGCCTAACTCCATCTGTTTGAGACGCAGAAAACTAGCATTTCGCATAAACCACGTACTCGTTGCCACATTATTCGAGTTCAATGTCGTACTTAATCTTGGCCATAACGCGTACACGTTTTGATTTTCTTCAGACCAATAACTGTCGGCATATACCTTGAGAATTTGGGCATCATTGATAAAAGGAGCTGTTCCTCTTGAATCTCCACTTGCATTGATCCAAAATGATTGCCGGCCTGCCCCCTGGAAAAATACGGAAAAATCGAATCCTTTATATCCCGTTGAAATCCCAAATCCATACACAATCTCGGGAACCGTAGGATGACCTATGGGGACTCTGTCAGCTTCTGTTATTCTACCATCGCGGTTTACATCCAGGTATTTAATATCACCTCCGCCATAATCAGAAGTACCGATGTATTGTGGCGGTGAACTAGCCGCTTCTTCATCATCTACAAAAAGCCTTTCGGCAATATACCCGGTTACCTGATTTAATGACAAACCTACCCTTGAGCGCCAAGGTTCTTTGTATTCCGGTTCCTCGTACACATCATATTGGCTGGTGGCATACGTGAAATTAGCACGTGCCGATGTCCAAAAATCGTTGTTCCAGTTTTTCTGGTACTCCAAAGTCATATCCACCCCTTTACCCGATGCTTCGCCCACATTTGCTCTCGGGGTCGCGGTCAAACCCATCGTAGTGGGAATACTTGACCGGGTCATCAGGATATTGGTTCTTCTTTCTGTAAAATATTCGGCTATAAGACTCAGTTCATTCCACACACCCAATTCAAGAGCATAGTTTTGTTTATATGATTTTTCCCAAGTTATATATGGATTGGCATACCGGTTAATCGTGATTCCGTTATATCTCGTGTTGTATTCCTGTCCGAATACGGCTGCCCTACCGCCATCATTCATGTTCACTTCCGAGAGATAGAAGAACCGGTCATAAGCAGTGCCTATCTGATCGTTACCGATTAAACCATAGGAATAGCGCAGTTTCAGGTTGTTAATAACAGGTTTCATGTTTTCCCAGAACGCTTCGTTGGAAATGAGCCACGCGGCACCTGCTGACGGAAAGAAACCAAAACGATTGTCTTTATCAAAACGTTCACTCCCGTTATAGCCAAAGTTAAATTCACCAAAATAACGAGAATCATACGAATAGGTGGCACGCCCGGATAATCCAACATTTCTGGAAGGGAGTGATAGCTGTAACGAACCCGCGTTAGCAGTCAAGGTCTGCCGTGCCTGGAATACCAACAAGCTGCTGATGTTATGTTTCCCGAAATCACGAACATGGTTTAAACTCCCTTCAAAATAAAACGAGGAATTCTGTTCTCTTTCCCCAGGCAATTCTCCATATCCCAAATATTCTGTACCAATATAAGTTTCCATTAACTTGTAATCACCTGTTAGTCTGTTATAGGTAGCAATTTCATAATAAAACGGATTATATATCCGGTTCACTGCAAATTGCGACAAGCGACTAACATTCATCATTCCTCTAGCAGATAATCCTTTAGTAATGAAATCTAACTCCTGTTTCAATTCTAATTGAGCCAGTATTTGTGAACGCGACTTCTCCTTGTAACCACGAACCATTTCTGCATAGGGATTGATTTTACTATTGTTATAGTTACCAAACAAAATATGCTTCGCGTACTGGAACTCCTCATCCGCAGGGTAATAAGCGGGAAAAAGCACGGGGTTGGAGTGCACCATTAAATAATACATATCGGCTCCCCCCAGCAAAGGGCCCTTGTATTCTTCAAAATTGGCACTCAAACGTACAATCAATTCCGTGATATTGGTTATATCAATATTGACATTCGACCGTAGATCGTAATTATTTATGGCTATATTGTTGTTGAAATTATTGCGTTTATCTACTTTCAGGATACCGTTGTCGCGATTGAAAGAGCCCGCGACGTAGTAACGAGCAACTCCGCCACCACCACTAACATTTAAGTTTGCTCGTTGATTCATGGTGTAATCCTTAAACAACATCTCTTTCCAGTCGTTCGCGGGATAAATAAGCGGATACTTGCCAGCCTCTGTCATTTCGATTTTTTCCTGCGAATATAGGATGGTTCCTAAGGGGTCTCTAGTAAGGATCGCTTCATTATGCATTTTCATATAAGTTATAGGATCAGCCATATCAACCGTTTGCGTTGGAGCCGATATTGAATTTTCGAAGCGGAATGAAATTTTCGCAGGACCTTCAACACCCTCTTTAGTAGTTACCAAAACAACCCCATTTGCACCACGGGCACCGTATAAAGCTGTTGCAGTAGCATCCTTCAATATAGAAAAACTTTGAATATCATCTGGACGAAGGCGGGCGAGATCGGTTGATGTGAGTTCTACACCGTCAATTAATATCAACGGGTTGGTGTTTGTTCCAAAAGTTGTTATACCGCGGACAAAGAAATCGGCATTATCCTGTCCGGGTTCTCCACTTCGCTGGTAAGCGATGACACCGGCCATATTCCCGGCCAGTGCTGTGGTAAGATTACTCGAAGGTACTTTTAAATCTTTTGGATTCACGGTAGTAATAGCACCGATAACACTTTCTTTCTTTTGCTTTCCGAAAGCTACGATGGTAACCTCGTCAAGCTCGCTGGCCGCCGGGCTCATAGCTACCTCAATATAGCTTTGATTCCCTACTGCGATGATCTGGGATTCCATCCCGAGGAAAGAGAAGACTAGTTTGTCAGAAGGGGTGGCCCTTATCTCGAAGGTGCCGTCAATGTCGGTGGTCACCCCCCTGGTTGAGTTCTCTATCAGGACACTGACTCCCGGCAGAGGCTCGCCTGTTTCCGCTTCCACAACCTTTCCCCTTATTTGTGCTTGCTGTGCAGACAAATAGAAAGGGAAGCATAATAAAATACATAGTAAAAAATTTAATTTTTTTTTCATCTCATTTTCATTTGCTTTAGATTAATAATTAGAATTTATTTCAGGTTGTTAAATGTTACCGTTAAAAAGGAATAGTTTTTTTATTTGCCGTAATAATATAAGGCCCCGATGCCTGTCGGAATTTCCATACGGGCATAATGAATTCTCCTTATACTGGAGTTATATCCATATAAGGAGAGTTTGTTTTCTTTAAAATAAAAAAGTCTTTTCT
>NZ_CALNAT010000004.1 GCF_937873925.1 uncultured Proteiniphilum sp.
AGTATTTTTTCTCTCCCGGGTTGCAGTTTCTGCATACCTGTTCTTTGTCAGCCTTATTAAAAACCTGTTAAGTACCCCTTTTCTTTTCATCGACCCCGCTCCCGATAAGGGAGAAAGAGGTTCCTATGTGGATGATCCAGACGATTTATTTATTCCTCCTTATGCATGTAATCTGGTAAACCGGATGGAGAATGTTCCGGAGATTTATTACAAGGTTATGCGGTTGCTACGCCGGGAGTCCGGATGGAGCGACCTGCATGATGATTTGAATGAAAAGAGAAACGAAAAAACACTTGAATCGAGAGAACAAAGCCAATTACTAATATTTTTTTTAATCTAAAACAAATGAAATGAAAAGAGAAATTAAACTTATTTTCTTATTTACTTTTTTTCTTTTCCCTGCGTTTTTGCTTGCCCAGCAAGAAGTACAGGTAAGAGGGAAAGTTGTTGAGGCGGAGACAAATGAACCTTTGCCGGGTGTGAGCATCCTGATTGAAAATTCTACAAGAGGAGTGACTACGGATGTGGACGGAACTTTTGAAATAAAAGTTAATCAGTCTGACAAATTGATTTTTTCGTTTATGGGGATGGTTTCACAGACAGTAGAAGTACAGGATAAAACCTATATTGATGTGACGATGTATCCTGTGTCAAGTCAATTAGATGAAGTAACCGTGGTTGCTTACGGGACACAAAAGAAAGAAAGTGTGATTGGTGCTATTACCAGTGTTTCTGTCAATGAAATCAGAATGCCGGTGGGTAAAATCAGTAATAATCTGGCAGGTCAGATGGCTGGTATTGTATCCGTACAACAATCAGGGGAGCCTGGCGTAGGGTCTAATTTTTGGATACGGGGTGTGAGTACATTCGGTGCCAATAGTAGCCCTTTGATTCTGGTTGATGGAATAGAACGGTCTTTGGATTTGGTAGATTATGATGATATTGAAACCTTTTCTATTCTGAAAGATGCTACAGCGACGGCTGTGTATGGAGTAAGGGGTGCGAACGGAATAGTATTGATCACCACTAAAAGAGGGAGAGAATCGCCGAAGCCTCAGATTAACGCAAAAGTAGAGTACGGTGTATTATCTCCGGTTGTCATGCCCAGACTGGCTAATACAGAACAGTGGATTGACTATTATAACGACATTGTATATGATAATACAGGACGTCTTGCTTTTTCTGATCTGGAAAGACAGAAATATCTTACCGGTGTTGATCCGGATTTATATCCGAGCGTAGATTGGATGAAAACTCTCTTTAAAGATAATACCAATAATCAGAGAGTCAGTTTGAATATTACGGGAGGAGGTAAAAGCATAGTCTATTATGTTTCCGGTTCGTTCTATACGGAAAACGGGATTTTTAACCCCGAAGTATCTGCAAATTATAATCCTTCAATGAGGTATTCCCGGTTTAACTTCAGGTCGAATGTAGACATTGACCTGACATCCTCCACTACGTTGGCCCTGGGTTTGTCCAATCAATATGAAACGAAGAACCGTTTGGGCACTGATCTTGCCACCATGTGGTCCATGGCATTGACCACGACCCCTATCGCTACTCCTCCTGTGTTTTCCGATGGGACACATGCTCAACCGCTGGTGGGTAGTAATCCTTATTATGCCTTAAATAGTACCGGATTTTCTCAGGATTTCTGGAATACCTCCCAATCACTGATCAGTCTGACCCAGGATTTTTCGGAAATAATCACCAAAGGTCTGAGCGCTAATTTGAAGTATTCATGGGATGCGGTAAACGAAAGTACATTGGATCAAAGAAAACATCCTGCTACTTATTATGCCACCGGAAGGGACGAGGAAGGCAATTTGCTTTTACATAAAAATTCCGATGGGAGCGACTATCTGTCCCTTGCCCGCTCCAATAGGGGCACCAGGACCACCAATCTGGAAGCTTCGCTTACATACGAGAATATATTCAATGAGGTTCATCGGGTAGGTGGATTGTTCCTGTTCAGCATGAGAGAGCATACCAATAACTTTCCGGGAGACTATATTGCAGCATTCCCCTATCGTAATATCGGTATTGCGGGGAGAACCACCTATTCATTCCGGGATAAATATTTTATTGAAGGAAACTTCGGTTATAACGGATCTGAAAATTTTGCACCCAGCCATCGATTCGGATTCTTTCCGTCCATAGCCGTGGGGTACCTCATTAGCAACGAAAAGTATTTTGAAAAATTGCTTCCGACAATTCACCTGCTGAAATTAAAAGCATCCTATGGGGAAATCGGGAATGATCAGATTGGAGGTAACAGAAGATTTGCTTATAACTCGGAAATGACATGGACCGGAGGATATTATTTCGGTAGAACGGGAACATGGAGAGAAGGTATTGCCACCGGTTATCCGGGAAACCCTAACGTCGCCTGGGAGAGCTCAAAGAAAAGTAACGTCGGAATCGAACTTGGCTTTTTTAATAAGCTTAAACTTCAGGTCGATTATTTTACAGATATGAGGGAAGGGATTTATATCTTGCAGGAAAGTGTTCCTTCTATTGTGGGTATTAACATAAATCCCTATGTCAATCTGGGAAGAATGAAAAACCGCGGTTGGGACGGTTCTCTGGAATATATGCAACAATTTGGAGATTGGACTTTATCGGGACGGGCAAATTTCACCTTCAACAGGAATAAAAAATTATACGATGACAAGCCAACTCCCGTTTGGCCCTATCAGGAAGAGATAAATGAACCACATGGACAACATAGAGGGCTTATCGCTCTCGGGTTGTTTGAGTCGGAAGAGGATATTGCCAACAGTCCTCTGCAAACGTTCGATAGTCCGGTTGTGGGAGATATCAAGTATAAAGATATCAATGGCGATGGAGTGATTGATGATTTTGACCGTGTAGCCATTGGATATACCTCTATTCCTGAAATTAATTATGGGGTGGGCGTAAGTGCCGGATGGAAAGGATTTGACCTCTCTTTTTTCTTCCAGGGGGTGGATCATGTTTCCAGAATGATTACCGGTGGACCTATATTCGGCTCCGGGGGAAGTATCCTGGTAAATGGACAAATTTATGCCGATGTAGCTGAAAATAGGTGGACTCTGCGGAATCCCGACCCAAATGCAAAATATCCAAGGTTATCGATGTTGGATAAAAGCAATAATAAACAATATTCCACCTACTGGCTGCGTGATATGAGCTATATGCGCTTAAAGAACGCAGAATTCGGATATACGGTCCCCAAAAATATCTCCGATAAAATGGGATTGTCTGCCATGAGATTTTATTTGCAAGGTATCAATCTTTTAACTTTTACCGGATTCAAGTTGTGGGATCCCGAATTAGATACCGGAAACGGAGGTGCCTATCCTAATATGAAGACAATAAGTATAGGATTAAATATTAATTTTTAAATAGTAGTAAGGTTATGAGGAAAATAACAATTAAAATATATTATTGGGTCCTTTTAGTGTTTTTCACTTTAATGGGGATTTCATGCAGTGATTATCTGGATGTGGAACTGCAGAATCAAATGACGCTTCAGGAAGTATTCGATAAAAGAAGCACGACTGAGGCCTATCTTGCACAAGTGTACGGATATCTGCCTGTAGAGGAAGATCCTATTTATGGCGACGGCGGCGACGGAACAGTCGTATCCAGAAGCGATGAAGCTCTTTTCTCCTGGTTATACGGGGAATGGGAATCCAATAGGCAAGGGGCCTGGGGGGTCACCACAGGATATACTCACAACTGGGAGCGGAATTATAATGGTATCAAGCAAGCTACCATATTTATGAATAACGTAGATAGAAATACCGAAATCAATGAAAGTACGAAAGAAGTCATGAAGGCCGAAGCACGTTTTATCAGGGCCTATTTGTACTTTTCATTGTTTCGCAAATATGGACCGGTATATATTTGGGGTGATCAGGAATCCACCAGTTTAATAAGATCCGATTCCGTTGATCGTCATTCGGTTGACCGGAATATCGAATTCATTATCTCGGAGTATGATAAAGTCATAGAGGTTCTTCCCCTTAGGATCACAGACGAAGCATGGTCCGGACGTATGACAAAAGGCGCTGCAATGGCTGCCAAATCGAGACTGACATTATATGCTGCCCGTCCCCAGTTCAATGGAGCAGCGCTGTATAAAGGGATGAAAAACCTTTATGGCGATTATCTGTTCCCCCAGGAGGCAGATCCGAACAAATGGGAGATTGCAGCGCAGGCGGCAAAAGATGTGATTGATTTAGGCATATATAATTTGTATAAAAATACACAGGAAGCCGACCCGTTGAAACGAGCCATAAAATCATATCAGGGAGTGTGGTTTGATAAATGGAATGAGGAGACTATTTGGGGTAAATGGGTTTCCAGTGCTTTTGCTTATAATGTAAGATGTGCCCCGCCACGTGTAGTGAAAGAAGGATATGGAGGATATGCCCCCTCATTAAAACTGGTTGATTCATACCCGATGGCAGAGTCCGGAAGGTTTCCGGTTACAGGATACAGAGGCAATGGAGAACCTATCGTTGACACTCAATCGGGTTATCGGGCTACCGGATTTACTGAAGGATATATTCATCCGTTGGATGATTTTGCTCCTATCAAGGCGCATAACAGCTGCATAGGGCGCGACGCCAGGTATTATGCTTCCATCCTGGCGAATGGAATGAATTGGATCAATACCTATAAAGGAGTAAAATTGGTTACATTCTATACCGGCGGAACCTCCTCTTATTCTGCTTCGGGAGACTGTGTGAAATCAGGATTCCTGTGGAGACGGTTTAGTGATCCAACCAATAATATTGAAGAAGGTCAGTGGGGACAATATGTCTGGCCGTATTACCGTCTGGCGGAAATTTATCTCAATTATGCCGAAGCCTGTAATGAAAAGCCCAACCGGAACGAATCGGAAGCATTGAAGTATATCAATCTGGTGCGCGAAAGAAGTGGATTGAACAAACTCGAAGAAGCCTATCCGGAAGTCGTCGGCAATAAAACGCTGTTAAGAGAATTGATACAAAAGGAAAGAATGGTGGAACTCGCGTTTGAAGGGCACCGGTTCTACGATGTACGCACATGGATGATAGCTGAAGAAGAATCCAATAAGCCAAATTACACATTGAACCTGCTGGCTACGAATTATGAAGATTCCTGGGAAAGAACGGATCAGGTATTTCCGGGAAAACTTGTATGTGAACCCAAGCATCTGTTATTTCCCCTTCATCAGAATCAATTGAGCGAAATGCGGAATATTACACAAAATTACGGATGGTAATCTTTTAATTGATAGAATTATGAGAACAGTTAAACATAACTTTATATATATCTTTATTTTCTTTGTAATCCTTTCCGTAGGATCTGCCTGTGACGAGAGTTATAGATTACACAATATGGTTGATGACCAGATTTATGTATTGAAGCCCGGACTTATTTCGGAAGAAATGTTTTTGTGGGACGATTATACGTATGATTTTATGGTTGTTAAGAGTGGAATGGGGCTGCAGGACGCAGAAGTGGAACTTCAAATCGATGAGAATTTACTTGCTGAATATAATATTTCGCATAATACAAATTATCAGGTTTTGCCGCAGGAATACTATAATCTAAAGTCAAAGAGATTAACATTCGATAAAGGGGAATATCGGAAATCTTTCCAGATCGGATTCGATCTGGACGCTATTTTGGAGTTACAAAATAGCGCTGAAATGCAGTATGTTCTTCCATGTAAACTGAGTGTTCTGAACGCTTCCATTGGGGTTGCGGATTCGGCAAGGATCTCTTCAATTATTGTTCCGGTAATCAAAAGACCCTATATTCAGTTTGATAAGAATTATCTGGAAATCCCTGCGGTTGATTTGACCCGATTGGGGGTTGCAATGGATAAAAGGTCTCAGGAAGAAGTTCAATATTTTACGGAAATCGAGGTGAATTATCCGAACAGGTCCGGGGTGGCATTTACTCTGGAAGTAGATCCGGCACTAGTGGAAGAATATAATGAGATACACGATACCTCGTTCAGATTACTCCCCGATGCAGCGTATAGTTTCGATAAAACTCAATGGAAAATACGGGCGGATTTAACTTACCAACCTTTGGAGTTTAAAATTCTGAAACAGGGATTGTATCAAGGCGATTCACCTCTCTACGGCGAGTATATTCTTCCTTTGCGTATCACATCCGTCTCCGGACATGAAATAAATCCGGAACAGTCTGTATTATTTGTTCCTGTGGCATTTAATCCTGATATTTTGGATCGTGCGGCATGGGAAATTATAGATTGGAACTCATGTATTTCTGAAGAGCCTCATTATGAGTGGCTCGAGCGTACGCCCGAGAAGATGCTGGATGGGAATGTAGCCACTTTTTGGGGGTCAAAATGGGATGTTCCCAAACCATTGCCCTATTATTTTATATTCGACCTGAAAAAAGAGTACAGGATTTATCGGATTGGATTTACGAAACCTGTGGATGCATGGAGGGGAAACATAAAAAACGGCTATTTTGAGATCAGTTCCGATAATACTGCATGGACAAAATTATCAGATTGGAGTGTGGATAGTAATTCTCCACGTGAACATACCTTTGTACAGGATGGCTCTTCGGCCCGGTATATCAGATTTGTTATCAGTGATGTGTTTGGATATGCTAATCCGGAGATTGGACCCGAGGGCGGAGCGCAATGCGATATCGCCGAATTTAATGTATGGGGTGAAGAATAAATTGAATTGACTGGGAAGATGTTTAGGAGACTATTTGTTTTCTAAACATCTTCTTATTTAAAGCGATTTATATGAGAGAATATGATTGAATAATTATATTTTTGTAATAGATAAGTTATTATATTCCAATTACTAAAATTACAGAAAATGCAAAACAGACGTGAATTTTTAAAGAAAATGGCAATAGGCGCCGTAACGCTTAATTCGGTCCCTTCACTGCTCTACGCAGGAGAGGGGAAATTAGCCAAAGAGGTGAGAATGTCGGTATCTCCCAACTCTTTTATTAATATCGGCCTGATTGGTAAAGGAGGTATGGGGACTTCAAATACTCTCACGGCTTTATCAGTTGAAGGTGTTAAGCTTGTAGGCGTTTGCGACTTGTATGATAAACGATTGAAGGAGGCTAAGGCACAATGGGGAAATGAGCTTTTCATTACAAAAGATTATAAGGAAATTCTTTCGCGGAAAGATATCGATGCGGTAATAATCGCTACTCCGGACCATTGGCACCAGCCTATAGCCATTGAAGCAATGAATGCCGGCAAGCATGTTTATTGTGAAAAACCGGTCATCCATAAACTGCATGAAGGAAAAGCACTGATCGAAGCCCAGAAAAAAACCGGAGTACTGTTTCAGGTGGGTAGTCAGGGTATGGCCTCATTAGGAAACAGGGCTGCCCGATTATTGATTCAACAGGGAATTATTGGCCCCGTCAATTTTATAGACGGCCAATTTACCGGGGCCCCGGGGAGGTTAAATGCCTTTACCGCCCCTGAGGATGCATCCGAAGAAACAATCTGGTGGAACCGTTTTCTGGGAAACGCCCCTAAAATACCCTTCAATCCCCAGCATTTCTTTGCCTGGAGAAACTGGAAAGATTATGGCACGGGTATAGCGGGAGACCTGTTTGTGCATGTCCTCTCCAGTATTCATTATATTATGGATGCGATAGGTCCGGAGAAGGTGTATACTACCGGAGGAATACGGTACTATACGGATGGGTTACGTGATACCCCCGATGTTATGTTGGGATATTTCGATTATCCGGACAGAAATAACCTGGGAGCCTTTACAGTACAGTTAGGAGCCAATTATGTGGACGGCGTATCCAGGAAATGGGGCAGTATGGATTTCAGGATTGTTGGTTCGAAAGGTTCGTTGGATGTCGGTTGGGATAAAGTTGTCCTGAAAACAATCGAAGATGTGAATGCGAAGGATTTTGAGATATTACGACAATTGGGGCAAGGGATGGATGTTCCCGAAAAAGTATCTCCACGGGAGTTTGTCTTTTATGCGGAGAAAGGCTATAAGGGAGGACATTATGACCATCATTTTAATTTCATTAATGGAATCAGGAACAACACACCTTTGACGGCAGATGTCCTTTTTGCTGTCAGAGCGGCGGCTCCGGCGCTGTTAAGTTATGAAAGCTATTTGCGCAATGAAGCAATTGAATGGGATGCTCAGAAACTCAAAATAAGAAAATAAATAAGATGAAACATTTGGAAATTATTCTTGTCTTTTTACTGATAACCGTCTCTTGTCATGTATCCAAAAACAGCGGTTCTCAACAAACAACTATAGGCAAAGGAACTACCTTTCGCCTCTCAAAGGAAGAGAAAAAAGAGGGGTATAAGGTTCTTTTCGACGGTACCTCCATGTCGCAATGGACAAGCAATACAGATGAATATATTCTGGAAAGCGGTTGCATTGTCATGTATCCGAAAGCCGGACATGGGAATTTATATACAAAACAAGAGTTTGATAATTTTATTTTGCGTTTTGAGTTTTTATTGACACCTGAAGCGAATAGCGGATTGGGATTACGGCATAAGATGATCACTGCACAAAGCGGATACGATGGAATGGAATTACAGATACTGGATAATGAAGCACCTCTGTATAAGGATTTAAAACCGTATCAGTACCACGGATCGGTGTATGGATGGATACCTGCAAAACGAGGCTTCCTGAAACCCGCAGGAGAATGGAATTATCAGGAAGTTGTAGCGGATGGCGATAATATTACAGTCATTCTTAACGGAACGGTAATTGTTGACGGTAATTTAAGGGAAGCTACAAAAGGAACTCCTGCCGATAAAATCCCGGCTACGTTATTTTACGAAAAGGGACATATCGCTTTTTTAGGGCATAATTCTGTTGTTAAATTCAGAAATATCCGGATCAAAGAACGTTTTCGTTAAGCGAGCGCAAAGTGAATCTATTTACTTTGCCGAGTGCAGAATTGGAAATCGAGGAGCGAAGGCTACCCAAAATGCCTGATGAAATCGAACAGATCGTCCTTGCACATCCCGATGTAGAAAAGCACGGATTCCAGTATATCGATTGGCAGTTCGAAGGGGATGATATCATCTTCCTCTCATGCACGGCTTACGATGATGAGTCCGGTGGTGCTAATAACAACCACGATGCCAATTTTCTCACCTTTCACCGGATAGAGGATTTCAGGGAAAAGGGTAAATAAATCGGCTCAAGATCTTGGATAAGTTACCAAAATTTGGTAATTTTGTTGTAAAAATAAAAGTTATGGGACGAAATACATCAGTTTCACTTGGACGCTATTTTGAAGATTTTGTTGAACATCGAATTTCTGGGGGTCGCTATAAAAATGCAAGTGAGGTAATTAGAGCCGGACTTCGACTTCTTGAAGAAGAAGAGAATAAAGTCCAGGCTTTGAAAAGTGCCATTCAAGAAGGCATCGACAGCGGAATAGCTGAAAATTTCGACGCAAAAAAACACTTAGAAACGTTGAAAGCCAATAAGAAAAAAAATAGCTAAATATATTCTCACTAATAAAGCTGTTGAAGACCTTTCAAAAATTTGGAATTATACTTATGAAGTTTGGTCGGAAAATCAGGCAGACAAGTATTATAACCTGATTATTGATGCTTGCAGAAGAATCGCTGAAAGTCCAACTATTGGAAAAAACTACAGGGAAATATCAAGCGAGATTTCAGGATTTAGGATTGGTAAACATATCATCTTCTACAGGGCGCTAAAACCCGAAGAAATTGAAGTGGTTAGAATCCTTTATGAAAGGATGGATTTAAAGAACAGGCTTGATGAATAATGTAGAGCCAAAATAACTTCCATCGTTTATTTCTTCTTTAGCCAGAACCGCTCGATATCTTCCAGCGACTTCCCGGCTGTCTTGGGCATCGGCTAAATATGAGACGACCTCACTCCCTAACATGAGATAATCTCATCCCCCCCAGATGAAACGACTTCATCCCCTAACAGGAGATAATCTCATTGCCTAATACCGGATGATCCATATGCCTAATGATGGATGATCCATACGCCTAATACCGGACATGGGAATTTGTATACAAAACAACAGTTTGATAATTTTATTTTGCGTTTTGAGTTTTTACTTACTCCTGAAGCGAATAGCGGATTGGGATTACGGCATAAAATGGTAACAACCCAAAGCGGATACGACGGAATGGAATTGCAGATACTAGATAATGAAGCGCCTATCTATAAAGATTTAAAGCCTTATCAGTACCACGGATCGGTATATGGCTGGATACCCGCAAAACGGGGCTTCCTGAAACCCGCGGGAGAGTGGAATTATCAGGAGGTGGTTGCCGACGGCGATCATATCAAAGTCATTCTGAACGGAACAGTTATTGCCGACGGTAATTTAAGGGAAGTTACAAAAAACAGTCCTGCGGATTATATTCCGGCTTCATTGTTTTATGAGAAAGGGTATATTGCTTTTTTAGGACACAATTCTGTTGTTAAATTCAGAGATATCCGGATAAAAGAACTTTTTCGCTGAGCACCATTGGTGGGTACAGGCAGAAGCGGTGGTCGGATATATGTATGCGTACGAAAACTCAGGGGACACCCGCTATAAAGAGAAAGCTGCCGGAGCGTGGGACTATATCCGGAACCAGATTGTGGATAAAAAGGCTGGCGAATGGTACTGGAGCCGGTTGGCCGACGGCAGTGTCAACCGGAAAGGTGATAAGGCGGGGTTCTGGAAATGTCCTTACCACAACGGGCGTATGTGTATGGAGATGCTGGAGACCTTTCAGTTAGATGGATAATCTCTTTTTTCCCTTTTACCGCATGGAGGATTCCAGGGTAAAGAGTAAATAAATCGGTGCAAAATCTTGCAAGAGGCTGTCTCAAAAGACAGCCTCTACTTGATTCCATAGAATTAGTCCGGATCTCTTACGCAGCGCACATTCACCATTTTTGATGCCGTACCATCCCCTTCACTCCATGGACGTGACAAGTAATGCCAAGGTATAATATCGTTACTGTTCCAATCGAAAACTTCCATCATATAGGCTGTGGTAGGCGAGCCGACAGTAGTAGTCCAATATCCTGACTTACCATCACTCCCTGCCAAATCGGGAGCACCAACATTTCCATGCCAGAATACACCACCGGGAACCAAATTCAATCCGCTACTATTAGTCACCTCCCACTGATTTCCCCAAAATTGGATTGATTTTACTTTTTTGGCAGGTTCAGGAGATAGGTCATTTATCAACGCATTCCAGTCTGCTAAAGTAGATATATGCCATCCATCAGGACAAACACCCTGTATAATAGTGTTTTCATTCGATCCGGCTGATTGCCATGAGCGCAAGGCCGTGGGCCATGTATAATATTGGCCGATTACATCAGGATCCGTTACAGCACCCCCAGTATAAGTTTTCGATGCCAGATCGACAGTTGTAAAGGGTGTGCCGTCACTATATTTTATCGCGCGTAGGTTTGCTCCCATCCAAAAATTATCACCTATTTTAACCACCGGATAAGTTTGCGGGTTATCCGAATCACGATTATCTATCAATAGTTTAACCATTCCGGTCAACAGGATGCTATGTATATCCGAAGGCTCAGTCAATACCGTTACTGTTGTTATTATTCGCCAATAAACCGTTTTTGTCCAATATGATGCTCCGAGGTCGGACAACATTTCATCCAGTAAACGATGAGTGAAGTTTAACGTTTTGTTGGGGGTTGACTCTTTCACTTTCGATTGGGTCATATCGGCATACAGACTATATTCTATTGCGTATGTGACGCCGGTAGCTGGACACTCCCAATTGACAGTTGTCAGGCTTGTTGCCGGAGTCGACACATTGAGAACATAGGCTGTGGCATCAGCAGGAAATGCTGTCAGATTGATTTTAGGAGCAGATAAAACAGCCTGGAATCTTCTTATCGTAAATGCTCCTTTCTGTTCAGAAACAGCTCGCAGAGGATCGCTAGGGATTACTTCCCAATACATTTTCTTTTTCTGCGAAGCTACCATTTCGAATTGTTGTTCGAGTAATTGATCCAAATCCAGTTGCGAGATCGAATAAAACTGGTTTTCTCCAGCATCAAATTCTACCGATATTTCAGATTCTTTATCATATAGTCTCACTGTATAGCCCACCCCGGTTGTATCGCAATTCCATCTGAAGTTGAACATATCCGAAGCATTCTCTGCTGCAAGCAATATTGTGCTACCTTCATCCGGTGAAGTCAAAGTCACTTGAGCAGGGTCACGGATGAAGCGTTTTATCGAGATTTCCCTTACTGCACTATTTTCTATTGGGTTATTCAGATTTCCAGTTCCCGTAACTCGCCAGTAGAGAGAAATGCTTTCTCCTAATGACACTCCATGGGCTTTCAACAAATCGTCAAAATATTTGTTTGTAAATTCATACGAATCTTCAGTCCCGGTCTCTATCTTTATCATATTTTCGAAATCGGCATCGAAGCTCATTTCCAGAACATAATCCTTGACTTCTGTCTGGCAAGTCCAACTGAAAGTTATTGGATTCTCCGGATTTGCTTTATCCAGGATTAGTTCTGCCAAATTCGAAGGGTTATTAAGCATAATCACATTCATTGGCAAGTCACAGCGGGTTATTGTTAATTTTCTTACTTCATCGCACCAACCGGCTTCGGGATCTATGACTTCAACTGTCCAATAGATATTTTTTTGCTCTCCTATACCAACATCCATTGAACTGAGGATAGAATCTACCTGCATGGTAGTCAGATAAAAATCTCTTTTGATGCCTGCAGCCACTTCCACTTTCTTGGTGCTGAAATCTTCACTTAAATTGAATACTAGGCTGTAATCAATATAGTTTCTTTTTGATTCCCACGAAAAGCGATAAAGTGAATCGGGCTTTTGGTAATTTAATACCCATACTGTATCCTTTGTGGGATATTTCAGTGAAACAGATTGACGACCTACTTCATAAAAATCATTTTCGGTATTGCAGCTTATCAATGCTATCATTACACCGACAACAGTAACACTTATATTCTTTATCATGATGCTCTCTTTTTAATGATTATACGCTCCCATATTCTTATTCGTCCCTACGGCAACGCCCCAGAAATCATTTGTCACGGGATATACTCCTCCGTCCGAAATGGTAGTCCCAGTCCCAATAGCCGGCGATCCTTCAGCCAATTTCAGTCCACTCAATATCTGATCTTTGTCTACCAGATTATTTGAATTCACAAAGTCTGTCACAAGTTTTACGAAACGGGGATCGGCTGAGATATTCCCACTATTATACGTGCCTGTCCCAGGTATCGGTGTTGAATATCCATATATGCAGTTATTTTGAAAAACAACTCCCGTATTCAATTCCAGAGATCCAATATTTAGTTTGCAGAATTCATTTACATATTCTGTCGTATTGTAAAATATGTTATTGGCAAATACCAATGAATTCGGGATATTGGTGTAACTGTCGAATGTTATCGCGCTATTGTCTGCATGTTGTGTAGCAGACTTTGTTTTGATGATAGTGTTGTTGTAAAAATATGCACCGTCTACACGTCCTACAATATCGATAGTTGATGACAAGGTTAATCCGTTTTCTTTCACGTAATCGCGGGTTCCATCGTTGATGCTGATGTTGTAGCGGACGATAGTCCCTTTATGGGTTGCATATCCTTTGTCAAAACCTACATCTGCGGGACAAAGCAGAAAGAATCCCCCTACATTGTTATATGAAATATTGTACTCAAAGAGTGTATTCTGGCAATTCTGGTCGCAATCGAAAGCCTGTCCGTCCCATGTGGCTTTATGATCTTGGACAATATTGTACCGGAAAACTGTTTCATCGCTATGAATACACCACAATCCGGCTGACGCTTCGGCACGGAATCCAGCTCCTTCGGGAGACCATCCTCCCTCGGCACAGTTACGAACAATGTTGTTTTCTACAATTGCTTTGTCACAACTGTTTATTATAATCTGATCACCCGGAATTCCTTCGAATAAGTTACCCCTGAATACGAAGTTGGTATTTGCTTTTCTCTTGCTACGATCTCCTGTAGTCACATATCCTACTAATCCGTCACGCTGACAATCCTTAAAATGACAGTTTTCAACCAGGATATCATTGAAACTCGTAGGAATAGCACTTTCCAGCACATTGTAATAATGTATTCCTGCACCGCCGCCACCCAGATGGTGAGTTTTTGTGCCATATACATCTTGTATCGTACAACCTTTGATGTGAATATGATTCATTACACCATTGGGCATGTTCTCAGCAACAATACGGATACCAACGCTTTTAGGACGAGGTTCTGCTCCCTTATTCGTTATTTTGAGATTGTGCAATTCCCAATATTCTACGTTGCGGATTAGTATTGTTTCATCTTTCTTGCCTTCGCCATTTATTTCGGGCAGAGGCAGATTCTCGTCCCCGTATGCCATAATCACAATTGGGGCTTCAGCTGTTCCATTCCCTTTCAAGGTTATAGTTCCGTTATATATACTTCCTCTCTTTATCAGTATTGTGTCTCCGGCATTCCATGTACGTTGGAGTATTCGGTCTACATTTTCCCATGCCTGAGAAGGAGAGTGTCCCGTATTATAATAAGCCCCGTTCTCGGGATCAATATAATAACGATGCGGGTAAGAGCTATCGTCTACTTTTTCGGGAGCAGGATCATCATCTGAAGGATTACACCCTATAGCCAACAGGGGCAGTGTGAATAACCAATATAGGTATAAAAGTCTGTAAATGTTCATTTTATTCGTTTTGTAGGTTACTTTATTTCGTCCATAATGCATCTTATCGGGTAACAACGGTTTTCCACACCCGGAACAATGGAGTATCCTTGCAGATAAATACCTTCCACATCATCATACATTGACATGAGTGTTGCTTTGTTCTTATCATCATCCAATGCCGTTTCTCCCCATGCAAATTGCTGGCCTTTGAGATATGGAGTGGAACTCCAGAAGCCTGTAAAAGGATTATCAGCGTCCAGTCCCTGCGTAATAAATCCGACGCCTTCGTGCCAATAGTAACCCGACGCTATAATGTTGAGTTTAGTGCTATTGGTGATGTTAGTTGTTGTTTTCCAATACGATGGATCTTTTATCAGGTTACCTCCTGTTTCCGGGTCCAAATAGTTTCTTAGTTTGTCGAACTCTGCTAATGAGGGAACATGCCATCCATCGGGGCATATACCTTGTATGCTCTCGCCATTAAGTGTGGCAGTTTTAGCCTCATCCCACGACATCCGGACTGCTGTTTCCCATGAATAATATCCTCCGGCTTTTGTGTTGTAGATGGGATCACTGGTCTGGGCACTCTTGTATGGAAGTGGAAGTGGCGTACCGTCAGAATAAATTTTTGCACGGAGGTTTTCTGCCATGATGGTTATCAACGCCCCATCATTCATAACAAATTGCCGGGCCTCGTATTCTTCACCATCCCGTCCATCAACAAAACTTTCAACGGCAAGTATTGCATTGAAATAACGCCAGGTTGAGGATACTTCTCCATTGGTAGTCTGTTCTACTTTCCAGAAGAATCTTTTAATGCTTGCAAAGTCAGGCCATACATGACGAAGTACATCTATTAGATCCTGATTGGTGACCTTCAGTGAGTCTTTTGTCCCCATTTCGAATGCATAGGGATTGAGGAAGTGCATGTCGGTATCAAAATATATTTTATATGTAGAATTTGGCCTTACTTCCCATGTGAAAGTCTGAAGTTCGTCCGGCTTGAAGAAATCAATTTTTACGGTAGCACCTTCTGCAGGGTAGATTGCCCTTGCCCACGTAGGGTTCACGTATTCTATTTTTTGCTCACAGGCAGCAAGCAGTATAATTACGAGTATTATTGTGTATTGTTGTTTTATCTTTCTCATATTATTAGAGCTTATATTGAATATGATTTTAGATGTGTGATTGTCACGAATCTTACCCATTAATCAGTATAATGTTTATTATCGGGATCAATAATTAGGATTTTGATCGTCTTTGATCATAGGATTAGCATTGATCTCTTTCAATGGGATCGGCCATAAATAATCCCTATCTTTATTGAAGGATCTTTTATCTATCACTATCGTTTCGTATTGCCAATCAGGAGTTACATTTCCATTCCAATACCATTTTAGTTTAGATACGTCTAATCCAACGGCATCGACCATTACATTTTCGGCTATTTTCCAACGGCGTATATCGAACCAACGTTGTCCTTCGTGAAAAAGCTCAACCCTGCGCTCGTTTCTTATCAGTGCACGCATTGTCTCTTTGGTCAGGTTAGGTAATGATTCCGAGAGGGTAGTCATATCAACACGGTTGCGTAGTTGGTCTATCAACGGATATACATTCGCTGGTCCGTTCAGCTCATTTTCGGCTTCGGCCCATGCCAGTAATACTTCGCCATACCTCATTATTATTTTGTCACAGCCATCATTTTGTGTGTTGGCCAACTTTTCGTTAGCTCCTTTCTTCGGACGGAAGCCGGATATATTAGCCCAACTTGCAGGAACCCAGTTCGCCTGATAGCGGGACTCTGCATCCAAACGATATTCCGAACCCGGGCAAAGGATCGACATATGTAAACGGGGATCACGGTTGTCGAACGGATGATCCGGGTCATAAGACGGGTCCTTAGGTATTGATCCTCCGCCATCGGCTTCTAATGTCTTGATGGGTAGCCCGTTTGAGGTAAAAAAGCTTTCTACCATGGGAATGGTTGTTTGGAACGAATTCCAATGATACCATAGCATAGTCATATAACTGGAACGGAGATCGGTAGCATAGTTTATTTTCATTATTATCTCCTTATTTGAAGCATCTGTAGTTCCTTCTTCTAGAAATAATTTAACAAAATCAGAGTATAACGTATAGCCGAGTTTTTGTATCTCTTTGGCGGAATCGATGACTGTCTGGTTATCCTGTTCGTATTGTGCGATTCGTAATTTCAGCATGTACGCGGCTCCCTTAGACGCTGATTCGCCGCCAAAACTCTGTTTTAGATTGTCGATGGCATAATCTACATCATCGTGCATAAAGGATAATAACTTTGATATTTCTTCACGAGGCGGGTTTTCCAAAGGTGAATTTTCGTCCAACAGAGGTACCCGCCCGTAAAACCAAATTAAATCGTAATAAAACAATGCCCTTAAGAAGCGTGCTTCTGCCATTATTGCTTTCTTGTCGGTTTGGGACAATGTTTTATTCGACGCAAGTCCGCGCAGCAGGGAGTTACACCGCGAAATGGCCTGCCAATCCCTTGTCCATTTATACTCTGCCCACCAACTGGATGCCGTTTGTGTGCCTTTTGCAAATTCAGCTGAGAATTCCCAGGTGTTGGGGTTGAACGAATTATCCGACATATTTTCGTATGTATAAGGAGTTATATAACTTGGGCTTTCGTCATACAAACAATAATAAATTCCGGCTAATAGACTCTTTGCCTGGTCAATATCTTTTAGAAATGTATCAGGAGAGGCTTTATCTGTGGGGACAGTATTTAGGTAGTCGGAACATGAATATACCGACAAAAGAAGCAAAATTGTTGCAATATTATTTAATGTATTCTTTTTCATAACTTAAAATGTTACATTAATACCCGCAGTAAATGTTTTGACTAAAGGATAAGAATATATATTGGTAGCATTCACTCCTGCCCGTTCAGGGTCAAATCCTTTATATTTAGTCATGGTGAAAAGGTTTTGCCCGCTTACAAACACCCTTGTTCCTGTTATCCTCAATCTGTTCAGCAATGAACTTGGGATAGTATATCCCAGTTCAATATTTTTGCAGCGCAGATATGACATGTCTTCTACATAATAGGCAGATTTGATGGATGAACGCTGACTGTCTATATAAACACGTTGGTATGTATTATTAGGCTTTTCGGGGGTCCAGCGATTTACCATCCAGCCCGCACTGTTATAGCTATTGAAAAAAGGTGATACCAACTCACCCGAACTCCAACCTTCCCCGCCTACCACTCCTTGTAGGAACATAGTAAAATCGAATCCTTTATATCTGGCTCCTGCCGAGAAAGAGAATAAACAATCTGGTGATGGGTCTCCTAAAGGGACACGATCATTATCCATGTCTATAATTCCATCACCATTTTGATCTTTGAAACGAATATCTCCGGGCGCGGCAATAAGTCCGGAGTATGAATTGACAGGATTTCCATACCGGTCGAAAGTCAATAGATGGTTGTGAATTTCGTCTTCGCTTTGATAGATACCTTCCACCTCGTATCCGTACAGCGTGTTGATCGGCAGGCCTTCTTGTAACAGGATGCCTCTGGTATCATTCAGTATAGGACTCATGCCTTTCAAGTCCAATATCTTGTTCTTATTGAATGATAAAGTGGCATTTGCATTAAGATCAAAGCCTTCGAACAACTCTTTATTATATCCTAAAGAGAGTTCATACCCTACATTGCGCATCTTACCTGCATTTTTCCAAGGATCTTCAGTAAATCCGAATGTACTGGATACCGGTAGTTGCATCAGGATATCATCAGTTTGTTTGATATAAAAATCGGCCGACATTGAAAAAGAGTTGAAGATCGTAAAATCCAATCCGAAATTCTTTTGTGTAGTTGTCTCCCACGTCAGGTCTTTATTTGCGATATAGGAAAGTGCAGACCCTGTGACACTTTGTTTATTCCATATGTAATTGGCTGATCCAACGGATAATATATCTATTCCTGCGTATGAACTCCATATTTTTTCATTACCCAATTGTCCCCACGAACCACGTACTTTCAGCTCATTAACCCAATGCAAATTGTTTTTAAGAAATGACTCTTCTGAAATACGCCAACCGGCAGATAAAGAGGGAAATAAACCCCATTTGTGACCAATTGCAAATCTGGAAGAACCATCATATCGCATATTTGCCTCAAATAAATATTTGTCTTTGTAGTCGTAATTGAATCTGCCAAACAGTGATGAAGACCGAACTGTCGAAGCCCAAGCACTATTCTTCTGCGTAGCGGGATCACCGACTTCCAGCGTGGGGAGATCTGCAGTCAGTCGTTTACGCTCTGTTTGGTAATATTTCCCATCCCATTCCGACTGTTGTACACCGGCTAGTGCCTTGAAGTGGTGATCGGTATCGATATTCAGCCAATAGGATAGAGTAGCGTAGCTTGATACAGTTCCATACCGGTAGGTACTTTCCCTGATCATGGACTCACGAGATGTATTTTTACCTATTGTTTGTTCTCCGTTCGATCCCGTTTCAATTGTATATAGTGTGATATTGGGGGCATAGGTTTGACCAAATTCCATATTGTGATCATAACTGACAGCTCCTTCCAATTTTAATTGTTCGGTTATTTGAAGAATCGCATTCAGATTTCCTGTAAAACTCTTTTTATCCTGACTTTTCTTCCCTCCCATTTCATGGGCAGCGTCGTTATAAAACCAGGAAGTCCATCCATATCCTTCCATCTTAGCCACAACAGTGGGATGCATTTGTACTATCCGGGCCAAAGTAGATTCTGTCCCATCAACCAAATCGGTCTGGTTACCCACATAACCTGAAATGTTGGTTGCTATTTTCAATTTGTTGTTCAAGAAGGATGTGTTTATATTGGACCGGAACGAATATTTCTGATAATCTGTGCCCTTGAGTATACCATCTTGATCTAGATAACCAAATGATAATGTATACGCTAATTTTTCTGTTCCCCCGTTTAGCTTCAGGTAGTGATTCTGTTGTGCTGCGGGCTTAAAATAAAAATCAGCCCAGTTACGATCGGGATAAGCCGCCAGATCATCCCCTTTTCTAAACCTGTCGATATATTCATCTGTATATAGTTCCTGTAGTCCTGAATTAACACGGGCTTCATTATATAATTCCAAAAAATCAACAGACCCAAGTAGGGATGGATAACGCGTTACATCCTGAACCGCAAGGTATCCATTGTATTCGATAGCCATTGCTCCGCTTCTGCCTCTCTTGGTGGTTATGAGGATAACTCCGTTGGCCGCTTTATTTCCGTAGATAGCTGCAGAAGCAGCATCTTTTAGAACGGTCATAGATTCTATATCTTTGGGATCAACTTTGTCGAAAGAGGATTCAAAACCATCGATAATGACCAATGGCGAAGAGTCGTTGAGTGTTCCTATTCCCCGGATTGTAATTGTACCCCCGTCTGCTCCTGGTTGTCCTGAATTTTGTGTTACTTGTACACCGGTTACCTTACCTTGAAGAGCTAAAGATACATCTGTAATAGGACGATTCTTAAAATCGGAAGTAGAGACATTGGCAACAGCTCCCGTGAGTTTTTGTTTGCTTGTTGTACCGTACCCTACGACAACTACATTTTCTAACTCAATACTGTCTTCTTCAAGGATAATTGTTATTGTTTCTTTGGAAGATGTGACTTTAACGGTTTGTTTTTTATACCCCATAAATGATATCTCCAAAGTTTCTCCAATATATGCATCTATAGAGAAATTACCATCTACATCGGTTACAGTTCCTATTGGACGATTCTGCACTGTAACTATGGCACCAATTATAGATACGTTTTCTGCATCCATAACTACTCCTTGTACAGGGACTGTACTCGTACTTGTTTGCCCCGAAATAAATAATGAATGGCACAATCCTATAAACAATAAAATCCACCAAATGTGTAGATGTGTTCTGATGTGAGTTTTCATTTGTCCATTTTTTAATTATATAGTTAATTGATGTTTCGCCATTTTTTGTAATCAGGTATCGGTATCAGTTGTTAGCTATTATCGGAAAATACAAACTACAAATGTTCTATTATTGTTGCTGCACACATAGGACAACATGCGAAACTTGATTAATGAGCTTACTAAAAAAATCTTTTCGAGTGACCCTGAACGCAAAAGTATATAATAAAATAAGGTGCTGATTTATACAGTTGTTTTTATTTTATACCTTCAAATTATTAAAAAGCATGAAATAAACATATATGCATAAACTGCAAACAATCATGTATGATTTTTTGAAAATGCAATTATATTGATAAAAGGATTTCTTTGTGAATTTCTGTAATTTTGTTCATTCGATGTAGGTATATATATTATGGCAAACATAGAATCAGGGAAGATGTTTAAAAAATCTTTAGGTGAATATGATCTTATTGAGATAGGAAGATTACGTGTACTTTTTACCGTAGGTTTACTTGTCATCTTCGCGGTTATCTGTTTTTCCTCCTGTACACGTAGAAACGATGTCGTTAATCCCTTGGCAAACGAAAATCCAGATGAAACAGTTATTCCTGCTTTAAAGGATTTCTTTTCTTTGCCTGTTATTCCATTAACGATAACCGATAAAGATGAAACTTTTTTTTACCTTGCTATGCATTGGTGGGATTATTTTAATTTTCCGGATACGGTTTATACCCATATTCCTGAAGAGATGGAACAGGTGTTCGTAGGCTTTCTGGACATATTGCCGTTGATTGATGCAAGTAAGGCTTCCAAAGCTATTAATAACCTGCTTTCGAAGGCAGAACAGGAAGAAAGCGGACGAGTATACCGTTATTTTCTGGAACAGGCAGAAAAGTACCTGTACAATCCCAATTCTCCGATGCTGAATGAAGAATTATATGCTGCAGTTGTTGGATATATTCTACAGGATGCCTGCAGCAATGAAACAGAAAAGATACGTCCTGCATTCCAGCTTGAAGAGATTAATAAGAATCGCAAAGGTATGGTTGCCGCAGATTTTATTTATATGCTTGCTAATGGGAAGAAAGGCAGATTACATAATATTAGTGCAAAGTATACCTTATTATTATTTTATAACCCCGACTGTTCCGCCTGTAAACAGACAAAAGAGATACTGGAGAATTCTGATATAATTACAACTCTGACAAAGACCGGGATGTTGAAAGTACTTGCCTTTTATCCAGACGAAGATTTGGAGACTTGGAGAATGCATCAAATGGTATTACCCGAAAATTGGATCAATGCCTGTGACGGTTCTGATTCTTTAATCGTAAAGAAGAGTTTGTATGCTATTCGGGCAATCCCCTCGCTTTACCTTCTGGACAAAGATAAAAGGGTTTTACTCAAAGATGGCACAGCAGAACAAGTGATAAAAGAATTAATGGTATCTACCTCGAATTAATTAATTGTCCCGATTTTCCCAATTCCATTGATCTTTCCATTCAATGAAAAAGCGGTCCTCTTCAAATCTGACAGGCAGCCATACATAACGTCCGTCAATGGCATTCTGAGGAGTCCAACGGTCACCCATATATATGTAGGTTTCTTTTTTTCCCTGTACAGGTAAAATGAACGTGCTTTGAGAGTGGAAAGTAGTGTGCATACTGTCTCCGATGCAAGGATCACCCAATTCTTTCCATTCTCCGAAAATACCATCACTTACTGCTGAACGTGCTTGATTAGGAGCCCATCCGGTACAGCCCGACATCATTAGATAATATTTATTGTTTCTTTTGAATATGGCTGGAGCTTCCATGAATCGCCCGGGGAAGAAACGCCCATACTTCCCGGTATGTGATAGGTAGTCATCAGAAAGTTCGGCAATATGGAGTGTACTATTTTCTTCGGATGAATAGATATGATAGGCTTTCCCATCATCATCTGCAAAAAGAGTCATATCACGGGCCATTTGTCCACCCTTCATATCACGTCCCAATATATTAAGTGTGTCAATATTTCCCGGCAGAGATCCTCCGTCGAACCTTTGTCCTAAGGAAGGACTATCCCCGTAATGTATGTCCAAGACATTGAAAGGGAAATGGCCTGCATTAGGTCGTACAGATTTAATATATGTATAAGGGCCTGTTATATTGTCGCTTACGGCAACCCCGCTCAGAGCTCCTTTATATCCCTTTCCCTTAGGTTCGAGATGAAACCACATGACGTATTGGCCAGTTTTATTATTTTTAATAACTTTGGGTCGTTCCAATATACAACCTTTTTCGATATCACTTCCTGAAGAATCTGGCATTACCGCCAAAGCTATACCCTCATCTGTCCAGTTATACAGGTCTCTTGATGAATAGCAGTGAACCCCAACATTGGCGAAATTGCCATTTTCTCCTTCGGTTTTATGTTCCCCAAACCAATAGTATCTACCATCGTCAAATAATATACCTCCGCCATGAGCATTAACATGTACTCCGTTATTGTCGAGCCATATTTCGCCAGGTTTGAAACTATCGTACATTATCGGTTTTGTTGCACATGCCGAAAATAATATTATCGAGTTTAGTATCAATATGTATTTGATTCTCATGATAAAAGTGTTATTGTTGATAAAAGAATGTATTTGGCTTGGCTACTGTCTCTTCCTTAAAGCCCTTTTGTTTTTTTAGATTAATATATCCGCAATCGATAACACTTACTTCAGCTTTATGATGATCCCCTTCAAAGGAATTACCTTGCACTTCGATATTCTTACAGTTTTGGATATCGATAAATGCCAAGTCATTAAAAATGGGTTTGTAATCTTTTGTGGACACAAAGGTATTATTTCTAATTATAAGGTCCTTCACACTAAGCGCATAAATGACCTGTGAATCGAATGTTTTTACCAGATTATTTTCAAATATGATCTTCCCGTGATAATAACCTCTCTCCCTTTCTGATTTTGGAATTTCAGGAGAAATCTGTAGTACCGATTGTGGAGCTTCTCCTCCTTTACCCATATTGACAAATGTATTATTGCGAATAATGACATCGCTTACATTCCCCGACTCGAACCACGAATTTGCATCGCCCGCAATAATGATTCCGGCCATCATAGAATCGAAGTAGTTATCTTCTATCAATACGGGTTTATGCGTTGATATCAAGAGACTTCGGGCTCTGTTGTTTCTTACAGTGCATCTTCGCATAACCAATGAAGCTGCGTTTGTAAGATTTTCGACTGCCAGCTGATCTGAATTGTCTGGCTTGGACAATGGTGTTTCGGATCTGATAATCCAATAATTGTCATTGATACTTTTTGCTTCTTTTACAACAAACCGGGTCACAGGTAATAAACTTTTACGGTTGATCAGTTGTAACGTATCACCTTTTGATGTAAAGAGGAATCCCTCTTGTTGCAAATGTCCGAACTGTACGGCGATGCAATCGTCATCCATAAATTCGTTTACAATCATATATGTACCATGTACATTGGTTGCGTCATCCAGCATGTTTTCGAAAATACAATCTTCGAATTGGATTGTACCGCGGCAATTGACAAAGTGTGTGGCATCGGCCGATGCTGATATAAATCGCTTTGAGCCTTCACGTAATCTGACATTGAACTTTTTCATGGAAACATGCTCGGTATTTTCACCGATAAGGGCCATTGCCCCAGCCATATAAATATTCATATCCGAAAAATTGATGTTCGAAGATGAATGTAGTACTATTCCCGGAAACATCCTGTTCAGTTTATACGGACCTTTATCGATATAGATGGACCCGACTGGTGGAACTTCTGTAGATTCGAATCCTGACAAACGGACTGTATGATTTCCCATATCCTCTGCTATGAGTTCACGTTTCCAATCGTGATGCAAATATTTTGATGTATAGTAGTAAGGGGCATTTGTCGCCGGATCGAATATTATGTTTTGCCCCAAAGACTGAGACCAATCGTAACCCATATAAAACATGCGGGTGCCCATTATTTCGTAGCGAATATCTTCAGCAAGTTTTAGATCAATACTTTTTTCGGCAGGATTATTGGCAATAACCAGCCCTTCGAAGATAAACGATGTATCGTAGTCGATATTGATCCCGGAGATAGATATGTCGGTACAATTATTGATGTAAAAAGGGACGATCGACCCGTGAAAAAGAAATTCCGTTTTGTCTCCTCGTATCTCGACGTTTTGCATTCCATCCAAATAAAAAGCAATCCGCTTGTATCCATTGTCATTATTCGATACACGGACAAACCTGCCTGCCGCTTTTTCCGGGTAAAAGTTGTATACTCCTTTTTCGAATTCAAGAGCAATATTACCGCCCTTGTTGTTCTCTAAAATTTCAAAAATCACCGATGTATAGTCGTTCCTTTCACCCAGCGGAATCTTGATAACACTTGTCCTTTCCGTACCCAAAACCGTTAAGCTGATACTTATACAAAAAAATAATCCTAATAACTTATTCATAATCTACTATTTCTTCTTTCAATTTAGACATTGATAATGGGGCGATATGATATCCTTTTTTATGCCATTTTGAGAAGGCGACTCGATCGTGATTTTTTTTGAGGTTATTGTCAATCGATAGGCTTCAGGGTTTTCTCCTGCATTTAAATTGATTCTGAGATCTATCACCACACCCCGTGTACTTGGTGACAGGTCAAAATCAGAAATAAGAACTTCTTTAATGTAACTTTGATTTTGTTTTTCTCCTTTGAGATTGAATCCTTGGGATAAATCACAAATACCCCTTTTTATTTCTATCGATTGCGGATAAGGAATGATATTGATATCCGTTGCCCCGGTTCTGATTGTGACGAATAGGGTTAATAGAAATGAAAGTACTAATCTGTTCATACTTTTATTATTCTTTATCTTCAGTTATTAATAGTTTATCCCCGTATTGATAGACATCACTAAAGCGCATATTTTTAATGGTGATATTTTTTCCGGGGAAGTCGTCGGAAAAGTTATTCTTCCCAACTTTTACATTTCGGCATCCATCAAGGTATATGTTGGTTTCCCTATAAAACTGTGGATATGAATCTGTCTTTATTAACTTATTGTAGGTGAAACTTAACCCATCTACCGACCTGGCGAATAGTAAAGCATAGTCATAATGCCTGAATACATTCTTTTCTATTTTTATATTGCGATGATAGGCGGGGGTGTCTATTCCTGACGGACGTACTGAAGGAGTAATGGATATGACTGCTTCGCCCCAGCCCCATGGATTATCAATAATGTTATTTCCTGATGTATAACAATCTTCGAATACATTGTTACGGATTATGACATTTTTTACAGCTCCCGATTCGAACCACATATCTGCATCTCCTTCAATCAGGATAGCAGCACCAGCTGAATTAAAGTAATTATTTTCAATCAGCACCTCGGATGGAGTGGTTACAAGAATGGATCGCGCACGGTTTTTCTTCAGCATTTTACAATTGCGCACGGTGAGAGTCGGAACCCGGTCTTTGTTCTCGAGTAAATCCCCTTTCTGCAATTTTCCTAAAATTGATTTATCGAAAGTAATGATATATCCTATAAGCTTATCCTGTGTATCATATTCGGGTTGCTGTTTCAGGACTTTTAGCTCGTAATTACGCTGCATAGTAGCAGAATCTAAGGCCCATGCATTTGCACCGGGATCAAATCCGATATATCGGGGATTGGGAGCAACTAAAACACAGCGGTTATTTATAATATTAAGTATTTTAGCATACATACCATGAATATTCATAAAGTCGTCACCTGCACCACTTACAGAACAACCCTCGAATAATATGTGTCCCTTGCACCCATTGAAGTGTGTGGCATCGGCAATAGTACTGAAAGCCCTGTCCTTTTTATCATTACTAATAATGTGGACATTGTTTAAACTAATATTTTCGCTTTTGTAACCATGAACTCCGCAACTAAGTGTGTGATATATGTTTATATTTTCCAGTCTGGTATTAGCACTTTCTTTTATATCGATTCCATTGGTAAGGTATGTTGCATGGAAGAAAACAATTATTGTTCCGGGTTTTGGTTTTATCAGGGGTTTAAAATGGAACCTGACTCTCCCTTCACCTAATAAAGTAACTTTTGCATTGTATAAAGAATCTCCCAAAGGGCGGTCGCGGGTTTGAAAGATTATATCCTTTGTCTTCTCATCGTACAGGTTTGTATATTGCGGAACAATTTTCCTGCGCCACCCTTCACCCAGAAACCAGATAGTGTCATTTACTATTTCGTAAGGATATTCCTTGGGGTCGATTTCCATATCTACATAATGATCTGAAGCTTTTATGATCTTTGCTTGTGAATTGTATGGCCGATCCCAATCAATATTGAAGTTTCTCAGATAAATATTCTTGGACCTTTGTATACGGAAAGGCATCACTCTCCCATGAAAGATAAAATCGGCTCCATTCCCTTCAATTGTCACATTTTCCATCTGTTCCAGGTCGAAGGCTATTGTTGTCTTTTCAATGCCATTCTCTATTCCTTCTGCGTAGAAATCGTATCTTCCGTTCTCAAAAACTAATCTCAGCCCATTTTTGTCCTTATTCTTCTTCAGAATCTTATCCAATAAAGGGATAATATTTTCTTTTGTATTTGGGATAATGCCAAGATCAGAAATTCGGATGGTGTGATCTTCTGCGGACATGCCATAAACCGATCCTGACAGAAAAAGGACCATTAAGTAGGATACCAGACTATTGCAATTCATATTGAAGAGTATTCTTTTTTGTATTACAGCCGTAATGTTTACAAAATTCCCAATAAAAGTACTTATAGATAAAACTATCGGCATATACCATTGTCCAAAATACATACAAAAATAAAGTTGGTCAGAAAAAAATGGTAGAAATAATCAAACGTACATCCTGTTCAGACATATATGTATAAAGACGATTTGCGATTTCATGACATATGTTATATCTTTAATGTGTAATCCCGCATGTTTTGCAAGTTTTACATGATAAATTTGTTCTTATTATACATACATATATAGACGGCCTTATGTCAATGCGAAATTTTACTCTGATTATTTTATTTTTTACAGCTTTTTCTCTATCTGGACAGGTAGACCAAGTCATAAAAAATTATATCCATATTAGCAAGAATGATGGAATTGTAAGTAATACCGTTACTTCCCTTTCCGACGATATTTATGGCCGGATATGGATTGGAACAACTACGGGATTAAATATTTTTGACAGTAATCAGTTATCCATTGTTGAACGGCATGCAGGTTCGTATATATACTCTCTGTATGATACAGGTACGGAAATGCTTATTGCGACACAAGGATATTTAGAGGCATATGATTATGAATTAGGGACATATTCTCGTTTGACAAATGATGAACATGGCGATAATGATAAAGATATTAAATATATTTCGTCCATTTTTAGGTATCACGATCAAATTATACTTGTCGGTAACGGGGCAATTTATGGCTATGCGGGCGGTAAGGTGCGTATGATCAAAAATGATATTCCATATTACATTATGAATGTAGATAAGTTTGGCACCCTGTGGGCGTTATATCGTGATATAGTTTACAAGATAGATGATGACTTCAATATAATACGCTCTTATAAGCTGACCAGTTCTGACAAATCTCCATTAACCGGAATTTGTTTGTATCCCGATTCGAAGGGTACTGTATGGGTAGGAACGGTAAAAGACGGACTCTATCGTTACAATAGGGCTTTTGATGATTTCAAAAAAGAAAATATAGTGGATACATATGAGATAAATGAAATCGAGAATATTGGTAGTATCAATGAGGATAAATATGATAGGCTTTGGATAGGTCACAATAGTGGGTTGGCTGTATACGATTACAACAATAATTATTTCAAGAATTATAAACTCGAGAATAGTTATAATATAACGTTGACTACTACCATAACTGGGATATATATGACCAAAGGGCAAGATATGGTTTTGGGAACATTTTTCACGGGGTTTTTCTATATAAAGGAACTTAATTCGAATATGAGTTTCAGTAATTTGGGTGATTCAGGTGGAAAAACCGGTATTGTAACAGCCAATGGAATTATAAAAGATAAAAATGATAACCTTTGGATAGGGACAAACTGTATGGGAATAAGTGTATTAGATCGTGATAAAAACATAATTAGGCATATAAATCATACTAATGCAGGTATCAATGACAATATAGTGTCTTTGGAGATAGACAATAACGATAACGTGTGGGCTGGCTCTCTTTCGAACGGTCTTTACAAAATAACTCCGAATGGAAGAATAACACACTACATACATCGACAGAATGATACTACCTCCTTGGCCGGCAGTAGAGTTTATGGGTTGTATTCGTTAAATAAAGACAGTTTGGTTGTCGCCACAAATAAGGGGATTGACATATACTTGCATGGAAAGGGTATTTTCTCGAATATTGTTCCGTCAACTACCGAAGATTTTGCCTCTTTTAATATTTATGAATATAAAAACTATATCTATATTATTGATATCTATTCTTTTTTCCGTTTTGACAGGAACAGTGGGAGGACAGAAAAATTCAATTTTCCGCAGTATTTGGACAATCAGTTTCAGTGCAGTTATATGGATGAGAGAGGACGGTTATGGATAGGAACAACTAAAGGTGAACTTTTATTATTTGAACATGATAAGTTAGTGACTTATATATCTGATAATAAAAAGATTAACAATCGTATTGCCAACATCCAGGGTGATAGAAATCAAAATTTATGGTTGGCTTCAGGTAATGATATACTTCAAATATTCCCTGATAAGAAAATTAGAAAAATTAATCTCGCATGGGGACTGGGTGAAAACGAATTCAATGTGCGTTCGTGTTATACCGATAAGGATAAGACAATCTATTTTGGCACAACTGACGGGCTTTTAAGCTTTAACCCTCAGGATATAACCCCACAGGAAAAAAAAGCACCAGAACTTTATATTTCTGACTTTAAATTGTTCAAGAATTCAGTTACTCCCGGAGAAACCCATATTTTGGAAAAACATATCAACAACACAACGAAGTTGACCCTTAACAATAATCAGAATTTTATATCTTTTACTGTTGCCAGTGTCGATTTTAATACTGATGAAGGAGTATCATACAAATGTATGTACATGCTTGAAAACTTTGACAATAACTGGTATGAAGTTAATCCGGCATCTAATGAGATCATATTCACCGGTTTGTCAACAGGTAAATACATGCTCCATATACAACTGACTTCTGAAGAAGAGGAGGTATTAGCATCCAAGGGAATAGAGATCGTTGTGAAACCTCCGTTCATGCTTAGCTGGTATATGATCATACTCTACGCCGCAATATTTGTTATTGTATTATGGCTGATCACAAGGTTCGTTAAGCGACAGCGTTTGACAATAGAGATTATTGATCAGGCTAAACGTAAGCAGGAAGAATTGACAAAACTAAATGCCCTGAAGTTGGATTTCTTTACCTATATTTCGCACGAATTTAAAACGCCTCTGGCGATTATCTCGACCCTTCAGGAAGAAATAATATCTAATAGCAGTGAACTGGATAGCGATATTAATATTTTTAAACGGAATGTAAAACGTCTCGAATATTTGATAAATCAACTGATGGATTTCCGTAATATGGAGTCCCAGCATGCATCTGTGGAATATGGAAAGTATGATATTATTCCGTTCATTGAAGGGATTTACGAGTCATTCACCCTTCTATATAAACAGAAAAGAATAGAACATCAGTTTATAACGGAGATATCCTCTCTTCCAATGATGTTTGATGCCGATAAAATGGAAAAGCTTATCGGTAATTTGCTGAGTAATACATTTAAACATACCCAGCAAGGGGGGAAGTGCTATCTCAAAATAGTGAGAGAAGAAGACAAGTTAGTGATTGATATTTATAATAGTGGGGTTTGCTTTACCGATGAGCAAAAGGTTGTTATTTTTCAACCGTATTACCGGACAAACACATCCAGTACATATCCCAATAGTGGCATGGGGCTGGCTATTGTAAATAGCATAGCCAAGCTGCTCAATATTGAACTGGACGTAATTGCGGTGGAGAATGAGGGGAATATATTTAGAATAAGGATTCCTGTTATTCAGGATGATAGCATTGAAATCAGTCCCTCATCCATGCAGAACAAGATTGTAAATCAGATTATCGACAACACAATGTATATCGAAGAACAAACTAACTATTTCACCGAAAATAGCTCTACGACATTCCAGCTTTTAATTGTCGACAATGACACGGATACGCGAAAGATGCTCAAGAGAAAGCTTCAGGATCATTTTCGTATTTTGATCGCATCGACCGCTAAGGAGGCTTTACAGTTGCTGAAATCTCAAAATATGGATCTAATAATCAGTGATATATATATGCCTGAAATGGATGGATACAGTTTTTGTAAAGAAGTGAAAGGAAATCCACTGACTCAGCATATTCCGGTGTTTCTCATTACATCCGAATCATCCGCCGAAGCCAAGATAAAAGGCTTTCAGTCTGGGGCTGATGCTTTCCTGCGAAAACCAATTAATATTCAAGAACTTATTTTGAGAATCGACAATATGTTGAGACGAAAGAATGTGCTTCGTAATTATTACTCCGGGATTAATCAATCAATAATAGAGAAGACGGAGGTCAATAATACGGACGAAATATTCATTAAGGACCTGACCGAGTATATATACTCCAATTTGAGCGATCCCGATCTTTCTGTCCATAGGTTGGTACAGCATTTTAATATTAGTCGCACACAATTGTATTTTAATATTAAGCGGTTGACGGATCAGACCCCGTCTCAGTTCATGCTGAACATTAAAATGGCCAGGGCAAAGCAGTTGTTGCTGTCTACAGAGCTCACTTCTTCTGAAATATCATATAAACTTGGATATTGTAACCCTAACCATTTTAGCCGTCAATTCAAAGAGTTTTATCATATTTCACCCAGCATATTTCGTAAGCAGTTTCTTTCATTTAAAAACCAGTATAAAGAATAGCTGAATATATTCTCACTAATAAATCCGTTGAATACCTTTCAAAAAAGGATTTAAGAAACAGACTTCTTTTTTAACCAGAAGCGCTCGATATCTTCCAGTGATTTACCGGCGGTCTCAGGCATCAGTTTCCATACGATAAGCATATAGGGGATGCACATGAATGCGAACAGGAAGAATGTGCCTGCGGGTGTGGCGTTTTCGAGCATCCATGGGGTGAGTTGTCCGATAAGATAGGTACCAACCCATAACGAGAATCCTGCGATGGACATGGCCAGCCCCCTTATCTTTGTGGGATACATCTCAGACAGGAATACGAAGATTACCGCGCTGATGGATCCTGCCGTGAAGAAAATATAAGCAAGGAAACAACCCAGTAAAAACAGGCTTGACATGCCTAACGATTCGCCTATCAGGAAATAAATTCCGATGAGGATCAAGGATACGATCATACCCGAAACACCAATATAAACCAGTTTTTTCCGTCCGACTTTGTCTATGATCAAAAGGGCAAGTACCGTGGTTCCCATATTTACCAGACCGATCAATGACTGGTAGAACAGGGAATCACCGCTCGAGAGCCCGCTTGTCTCGAAGATGGACGGACCATAATACAACACGGCATTCACCCCCATAAATTGCCCTAGGATGGCGATGGCGGAACCGATCAGCACCGCGCGGAAGATAGCCGGGGTCATGAGCAGTTTCCAATCCGATTTCACTTCCGACTGCAACATCTGTTTGGTTTCGTTGATCTGAAAGGAGACCTCCGATGCTTTGGTGTAAATTTTGGAGAATATCCCCGACGCGGCGTTGTCTTTTCCTTTCACGATCAACCAGCGGGGGCTTTCGGGAATGAAAAAGATAATAATGAAAAACATCAGGGCGGGAAGGGTTTCGGCGCCCAGCATCCCTCGCCAGGCTTCGGTTCCGAAGATTTTGAACAACAGAGGATTTTCAGATGAAAACTCCATTGACACCTTCAGCAGATAGTAATTCATGAGGTAGGCGCCCAGGAAGCCTACTGTCACCGCAAGCTGGTAGAGGGAAACCATTCTGCCGCGGTGGGAAGCGGGCGAGACTTCCGAAATATAGAGCGGACATACAATCGACACAATGCCGATACCTATGCCTCCGACAATACGGTAAACAACCAGTTGGTCAAGATTGGCCGAAATAGCGCATCCGGCAGCAGAGACGGTAAAAAGTACCGCGGAGAGCAGCATGGTTTTTTTTCGACCCAGCCGGTCGCTTAAGGTGCCGGAGAAAATCACGCCCAAGATTGAACCTACCAGCGCGCAGCCTACATACCACCCACTTTGGATGGTTGTCAGTGCAAACTGTCCAGTCACCTGTGACACTGTTCCCGAGATCACGGCGGTATCGTATCCGAAAAGGAAGCCGCCTAATGCTGCGACCACCGAAAGAAAAATCACATAACGACTAATATTCTCTGCTTTCTGCATCTCTAATTATAAATTAAATATTCTATGTATGTTGCACTGTTTTTTTCCTGTACTCAGGTGATCTCAACTCAGGCATAACCGTCCGGGAACAATATATAAGTTGTTGTCTCCCTTGAATTCCGGTGATCTCCCATCTTTATTCCGCGAGTTCGGGTGATCTTTCCTCCTTTATTACAGATTAAAGTATTCCTTATACCGGTTATACAGATTTCCTGCCTGAATATAGGCCGACTGCGGACTCATAAAATGAGAAAACTCAAAGGTGATCGCTTTGTCATAGCCGCATCGTTTGGCTGCCTCCAGTTTCATGCGGAGCTTGTCGAATTTGATCGGAAGAAACTTGATCGGCATATCGCGGTCGAACGACTCGGCGTTTGTCCAGCATTGCATACCGTATTTGTCGGCCAGTTTTTTGTTCACTGTAAAAAATGCGTCCAGCTCGTCGTAATCGATTTGGCCGTCCTGGAATGCCACAGCATCTACCACCTCGTGGATCCCCGCGAATATCTCATCCCACTCTTTTTCATGTTGCTGGATCGATACCACGTCCTCTTTGGTAAGAGCGGTTCCGCTTGCAGCCACCGCCTTTTTGCCGTCGATCCATGGCGAGATAAATGTGGGCAATCCTCCGGAGATATCTTTACACTGTTTGCCCATAGCGTAAAAGGCGCCGATGGCCCCTTTCGTGGCACGGCTTATCTCACCGCTTACATACCATCCTCCGAAACTTTTGTATTTTTCGCCGTAGTTTTTCCATACTTCGTCGATCACATATTTGTTATCTTCAATTTCGTGGGACATGTCGCCGGTTGCCCAATAGTGGCCGGAGTCATACAGGCCAAAATAGAACTTCATGCCGTATTTTTCCGCGAGGCGCAGGTACATATCCACCAGATCGACCGACGGCATGAAACAGCCTTTGCTCAATAGATATTCCGACGGGTAGGTAATAAATTTCTTGTATCCGGAACGGATCATGATCACCGTATCGATACCGATGGCCTTCATATATTGGAAATCCAGATCCCATTCCGCCTCTCCCCAGTTCTGATGAGGGATATCGTGAGAGATCTCATCCAGGAATGTGCCGGTTATTTTTATCCCGTTATTCCCGGGTACAATGAGTTTGCTTTTCAACTCATTGTTCTTATATATGTCGGAATGATTGTCTCTTGCTGAAGATGATCCCGCTGCGCCGTCGCAGGCAGATAACGCAGGGATAGCCGCTACTGAAACACCGGCAAGAGCCGCTTTTTTGATAAAATCTCTTCGATTGTTTTGCATTGTTTTTTTGTTTTATTGATTGTTGATCTGGCGGATAGTGTCATACATTTTATCGGCAAAACGTAAAAAACCCAGATCGGTGAAATGGATACCGTCTACCGTAGCTTCCCCGTCACTGCCGATCAGATTATCGTTTGCCAGATAATATACGTTTTTATCTCCTTCGCGTTTGATCTTTTCATATTCTTCCCGCAACAGCCTGTTCTTCTCCGTTATTGTCCCATAGATGCTTTTATCGTAAAACGAATGAGGAAAAATGACTGTCTCCACGAAAAGGATCGGGATATCGGGGTTTGCTTTACGCAATATATCGAAAAAAGGCCTTGTTTTTTCTGCCAGCTGCGTAGCATTGACATTGGGAATAAAATCGAGCACAAACAGTGATGCATCCCGGCGGGTTGCCATTAATTCCGCAATCTCATAATCGAGCTGTCCGTTGCCGCTGAACCCCAGATTGATCACCTCTCTGTTTAGCCGACGGGCAAGGATATTGGTGTATGACATTCCCGGTCTCGATGCACATCCTCCCTGTGTGATACTGGTTCCGTAAACAAGGATCGGGTGCGTGGTGTCGGGGTAGGGAAGTACAGGGTTTTTAATATACGCCGCGGAATCTATTCCTATCGAAAGAGAGATTACCCCGTCATAAAGCGGGAGGAACATCATATATTCCCGTTCCTGCGGTGTCATATCTGAGATAATGGTCCGTTCATTCACTTTTCCGGAAGGAAGCCCGGCTTTCACGGGTTGCCAATGGCCACCTTCCCAGGCATACAGATCGATACCCTTGATACCCGTTTCGGTCATATGATTCATCCGGTTGTCCCCTGTCACTTCCCATTTCGCGGAGATAGCCGTACTGTTTGTACTGAAACGGATTGCCAGTCCTGAAGTGTTTTTTCCCAGGTTCCATACCGGTGGCCGGCATACCTCTTTCAGGTAGGCAGGGAGTCGCTCGTACCGGGTTTCGGTTTCGTCCGACGTCTTTCCGATCAACGGGAATTGATCCGCATCATAATACACAGTTTGTGCATGGATCTGCGAAGCAAGAATATAAAAAATGCCGACAAGTAAAGTGTTTATTCTGTTCATCTTGATGAAATTATTATGGCCTGTTTTTATCTTCGATAATGAGAAATTCGTACAGATGAGACCAAGATAAGTGTCCAGGCACTGTTCGGACATTCGGCTATTCAATATTAAATTTACCATATAACAAAGATAACAAACAGCTATGATAGAAGGGTTACATTATTCTATTCTTTAAGAATCGGCGTTTTGCCAATCCCATATAAAGGATCTCAGAGTCCGGATGACCGGCGAAAGCCAAACTGTCCGGTTTATTCAATAACCCCGTATACTGATAGATGAATATCTTTTCTACAAACGGTGAAACAGCTTCCAGTTGCTGAATGACCCTTTCGGCAGGTGCGGGCAACAATGCGCTTTGATATACTTTCCCCTCAAACCGGAACACTTCTACATCGGCCCATAGGCGGGATCTGGCCGCTTTCTTGTGAAGGCTGTACAATTGCTCGAAGTATCCGGCGCTTTCTTCTACTTGCGTTTTCTCCACCCCGATTTCATCCTGGTAAGCGATATAGTCCACATTCAGCTTTTCTAACTGACCTGCATATTTGTCATCGGCTTTCACATTCCTTGTTCCATAAGGAGCTATCAATGTTTTTGTGCCTGGCATCAGTTTTGCCGCTTCGGCAGAAGATGCGTTTACGTAATCGATAAAGAAATCTTCATAGTGTCCTGATATTCCTGTTTCATTGGGAAAATACCATCCGTAGAAACTTTTGTGATGCGCATATTTTTCAGCGATCTCATTCATGGCTGTCAACCGTAATTTATTGATTTCGGGATCTGTCATCAGAAAATAAGGATTCGTCCAGTCGCCGAAGAAATCGTTGCTGATAAAAAACTTTACTCCGTATTTGTCCGCGGTGCTCAATACGGTTTCGAGCGGATTTTCACAGCCCATCTCGTGTTGGGGAAGTAATGCGGACGGATAGAATGTTTTATCGTAAATGGCTACGTTGAGCAATACCAGATATCGGATACCGCTGTCGGCAATTTCTTTTACCTTCGCATCCCACTGTGCCGCGGAGAATGTTTTCAGGGTTTCATTCCAGTATTTCCCTTCGGCAAGGTTATGGTGCTGGAATTCAAACCAGGATCCTTCGATGGGTTTTATTTTTTCCGAATTGTGTCGGATCGCCGCCCTTATTTCATGAGCAATACTACCCAGCATAAGTGTTACTCCACAAGATCTTAAAAAATCGCGTCGCTTCATAACACAAAATAAGTAATAAATATAACTGACTCCAATTTTAAATTTATTTTATTTTTTGAAGCTTGCGCAAAGGTGTTTATATCCCCTGCAAACGGGAACGGTATATATAAAACCAGAATCGCAACATAGGATCCTTTAAGTAATTATTCTACAATACCTGCTCCGCCACCTGATTGAAATAATCTATCGATTGTTTTATCCGGGGCAGGTTGTTCTCCCAGTCC
>NZ_CALNAT010000005.1 GCF_937873925.1 uncultured Proteiniphilum sp.
GCCATAAGAAACGATTTCATAATGCTCTACTTTTTGGTTAGCTATGATGATGGCTGCATCACGCACCATTGAATCCTCTTCTGTTCCTTCCAACACGCTTTCACCATCCTTAATTATACCGAGGATACCCTCGCATTTCTTTTTAGAAGGTTTCTCCTCAAGAAGGGCAAATACCTCTTCGAGTCGGCTTATCTGTTCCCCGGTTTCAGAGTGATGCAACTTGAGGCTCTCTTTTAAGGCTTTGGAAGTAGCAGCACTCTCCATCTTTTTCAGTGCCTTTAAAGCTTCATGTTCGGCAAAATAGATGTCTTTCAGTTCATCGAGGAAGAATTCTTTTAACTTCCCCTCATTTTTTTCATGGAAACGAGCTTGTTTCTGTTTACCTGAATTGGTTTTTCCCTTCGATTGGCCTTTAGCTGATTGTTTTTTTGAGTCCATAATTGATATTTTTAAAATGTTACACCGGAGAGCAGTTCTCGGCTACCCTCAGGTCATAAATAGAATTCATCCTTTTTTCTTATTTGTCACGGATTTACCGGTATTGACTTTTTTAACTGGAAACTTCTGGTTGTTATTTTTTTGTGAAGCCGTTTTTGAGCCTTGGTCTGCTTTTTTGGATTCCATAATGTGATTTATTTAGGTTTCTGATTTGGTTCCATATACATATACAACTACTGGGAAAAGATTTTGTTCTCTGGTGATATACACCATTATATATATTTAACTCTGACGAAATTAAGGGGGAAGGGGCTGGAAATGTATTGTGCCGGGAGGGACTTTATCATCTTATTTTTTCTTCAAAATTTTCAGTAATTCATCCACCGTTTTCTCCATAAAAATAGATTGATTTTCGAACAGGGATTTTAAAGGATCTCCTTTGATCCTTTTGGATAAAATTACACCGGAACATTCCGCAATAGCTATATAGGCATAGCAATCCTTTATAGAAAGAGGGGATACGGGTTGTGCATATCCTGTAATGGCTACCCCTACTTCGGCATTGAAAGCCAATGCTACCTCCACAGCCATTTTATCGGATATTTCTTTACTTACCGAATTACAAGCCTCTGCCAAAACCGGATTCACCTGCAAATGCTTCGCTTTTTGTCCCAGATTGTAAAGCGTCATCCCGCCTTGAAAAAAAGAAGTGGCCTCCGTAGCTTGCGAAAGAGCGTTTTGTATGAGTCCTGATGTGCAACTTTCGGCAATGGCTATGGTTTGTTTCCTGGATTGTAACAACCGGCTGATCTGGTTTATTTTATTATGATTATAGATATTCATAGAATGTCGTTTAGTGAAGAGATTGCTTTTTCCAAATCAATACCTTTTTCCAATACGGGCATGAAAATATCGCCTTTTTTTTCCAAACGTGAAAGGGCGTTGTGAATAGAAAAATCCCCTATGGACAAATCTTTCGTCAATTCCTTCCATTCCACCGGCATAGAAACCGGAGCTCCCGGTTTGGGACGGACACTGTACACACTTGCCACGGTTTGCCCCTCACGGTTTTGCATGTAATCCAGATAAATTTTCGAACCGCGCTTGCTTAGACTACGTTCCAGCGTAGTGGTACCGGGGAGCCTTTCCTGAACCAACCGGACGATAATATGAGAAAAATCGCGCACTTGCTCGTAGGTGTACTGCGCACCCATAGGTATAAAAATATGAATACCCGTGCTTCCCGATGTTTTGCAATATGCCGGCACATGGCATATCTCCAATATTTCTTTGGTCACTTTTGCCGCTTCGATAACCTGATTGAACGTGTTTTTTTTCGAAGGATCCAGATCGATGATCAGATAATCGGGATTGCCGGGGTTTCCTATCCGGTTGTTCCAGGGATTAAGCTCGATGCAACCTAAATTGATGAGGTATCCAAGGGTTTCCTGATTGTTGCAGACGAGGTATTCCAATTCCTTGTTGTTGGATTCCGAAAAAATCCGGACCGTCTCCACCCACGACGGTGCATTTTTTCCGGCATCTTTGTGGTAAAAACTCAATCCGTCTATACCTTCGGGAAAGCGGTGCAACGATTGCGCCCGGTCTTTTAAGTGCGGTAAAATATATTCGCTCACGGAGAGATAATAATCGATTAATTCTCCCTTGGTAATCTTTTCCTTTTTCCAATAGAGTTTGTCGGGATGGGTATATTTCACCTGGTCTTCCGTACCGGTCGGTGTAACGGACTCCGAGACTTCTTCCTGCGGTGGTGCGGTAGCTCCCAGGCTCTCATGATAGAGATCCAGAGCATTCAAATCTTCCCGGATGCCGATAAACACGGGTTGGCGAAAAAGTCCCTCCTCGGTTATCCTGGAGTATTTTACGGTGCACACCGCTTCCGGCTTTATCCATGTAGGCGGCGCATTGGTAGCAGGCTTGGCGGTGAAAGGCATTTTCCCGGTTACCAGGGGTTGTAACAAGGTATGGATTTCTTTGAGTGACCGTTTGCTGAATCCGGTTCCCGTGTGTCCCGCGTAATACAGTTTTCCCTCTTCATATTTCCCCAAAATAAGCGCACCGAAATATTTCCGCGAACCACGCGGTTCGGTATACCCGACGATAACGGCTTCATCGGTCTTATGATTTTTTATTTTCATCCATTCTGTTGTGCGTATCCCCTCGCTGTAAAGACTGGATTTCTTTTTCGCCATCATTCCCTCCAAATCGGCTTTCCGGATGGCTTTATAGAATTCTTTTCCCCTGTTTTCCACATGATCGCAAAATTTCACATGCGGCGTTTCGATGAGCGCTTCTTTCAGTAGTTCTTTGCGCTGGTGCAACGGAAGACCCTCCGTACTGTGCCCGTTAAGGAAAAGCAGATCGAACACATGATAGATGATCGGCGTTTGCGGAGAATCCGCGAAGTGTTGCAAGGTCTGAAAATCGGGTTTGTCCTCCGCGTCGTATGCCACGATCTCGCCGTCCACGATCATTTCGTGCGGCTGTTCTTTCAGTCCGGCTTCAATCACAGGATACCTCCCGAGGAAGGACAATCCGTTACGCGAATAAAACTCCAAGCCGTCGGTGAGATCGGCGATGGCCCGGTATCCGTCCCATTTGATCTCGAATATCCATTCTTCGTCGTCGAACGGTTCTTCACCGGTAGCTGCCAGCATGGGCCGGATATACCGGGAGAGTTTTTTCTGCCCCGAAAGGGGCAAAGCAGGAGAGCGCTTCTTCTTCGAAACCGCTCCGGACGGGGTGGAAGTTTTATATTTCTTTTCAGCCAGTTTTGTTACCTTTGATTGGGATGAGGTGTAATTTTCCGCATCATAATTTTCATGAACGGCATAGGAGTCGTTGTGCTTGATGAGCAGCCACGCATTTGTTTCTTTCGCCGTATGCATTTTTATCAAAGCAAACTCGCCTTTTAGCTTTTTCCCGTGAAGGATGATCTTAACAGAACCTTTTTCTATCCCTTCCAGCAAGATCTCCTCGTCCGTTTTCCCTTCCCCGCGAAGCAAAGGTTCATAGGTACCTTCATCCCAAATCTCTACTTCACCGGCGCCGTAATTGCCTTCAGGAATAGTTCCTTCGAAGGTGCGGTAAGAATACGGATGATCTTCCACCATCATGGCCAGCCTTTTATCGGCAGGATTGAGCGACGGGCCTTTCGGTACAGCCCAGCTCTTGAGCACGCCTCCCATTTCCAGCCGGAAATCGTAATGCAGGCGGGTAGCCGCATGCCGTTGCACTACGAAAATATGCCCGCCGTCCTGCGAAACAGCTCCCCCTTCGGGTTCGGAAGTACGGTTGAAATTGCGTTTCTTCTTGTATTTATCCAGTGTCATCAGGAGATATTTTTTCTTGATTTTTCCAGACTTGCTTTCAGTTTTTCCATCAGGTCGATGGTCTTATCGGAAGTTTCTTCCTTTTGCACTCTTTTCAGTTTCTGCCCCTTTGCCTTCTGTTTGATGATCTTCAGCAAATCGGTGGCATAGGTGTCTTTATACTATTCACCATCAAATGTTTCCGTATTTAAGTCGATGAGAGCGACCGCCATTTTCAGTTCATTGGGTTTAATTTTCCTGGCGGGAATATTCAATTCTTCGGATTCACGGAGCTCTTCCGGAAAACGTATTTTATTGAGGATAAGCATATCGCCATAGGGTTTTACAATACCCAATATTTCCTTGTTGCGCATAATGAATGTACCTACGCCTACCTTACGGGTTTTTTTCAATGCCTGCGACAATAACGCGTAAGCATTTTCCCCGTTTTTTTGAGGCTCCAAAAAATAAGGGGTCTCAAAATATACACTGTCTATTTCGTCTTCATCCACAAATTGCTGAATGGAAAATAGTTTACTTTTTTCCGGACTCGCGGCTTCAAAATCTTCGTCCTCCAACACAATGTAGCGGTCACCGAGTTTATAGCCTTTCACGATATTTTCCCACTCCACTTCCTTGCCGGTTTTTTCATTCACACGCTTAAACCTGATGTTGGACAGATCGCCCTTGTCCAGCATATCCAGATCGAGCGTACTGCTTTCGGTTGCCGAATACATTTTGACGGGAATATTAACCAGTCCGAATCCGATGGCTCCGTTCCAGATTGATTTCATATGGCTCTTTCTCCTTTCCTCTTGATACTCATACAGGTTTCATAACCTTGTTTTAATTGAATATAGAACATTGTTGAAGACTCCTTGGTTCAATAAGGTGCATAACTATATGTCCGATATGAACAATCGTTTATTTTCTGTTGTTAGAAAATGAAGTGCAGTGGATGATAAGCGGATTTAAATTAAAAAAATATGAACTGGCAAGATATTTTATTCGGCACTGAAGATTTTGTGTTTCTTGCAGAAATTGCTTTCCGCTCCCTGATCATGTTCCTTCTCCTTTTCGCGGGTCTGCGCATCATGGGGAAACGGGGGGTGAAGCAACTCTCTATATTCGAATTGCTGATCATTATCGCGCTGGGCTCTGCTGCCGGCGATCCCATGATCTACAAAGAGATCGGTATTATATATGCCCTGGTGGTTTTTATTATCGTTTTCCTTTCCTATTGGCTTATCACCAAATTGATCGAACATTCGGAAAAAATGGAAACGATGCTTGAAGGAAAACCGTATTGTATTATCCATGAAGGGAAGGCATCGAAAGAATCATTAAAACATAAAGAATTGGCCATGGATGAATTTTTTTCGATACTCCGCCACCATCACATCTTTCATTTGGGACAAGTGGAGAGCGCTATATTGGAAACAAGCGGTGAACTAAGTATCTTATTGTATAACTCCCCGCATATAAAAGCGGGATTACCGATATGGCCGGACTATCTGGAGAAGAAAACCACACAAGTAAAGCACCACGGCATATATGCGTGCACTTATTGCGGATATACACGTATAATGGGTGCGGGTGAAAGGAATAGGTGCGAGTACTGCAATGAAAATGACGAATGGGTGGAAGCTGAAACCGGAAATCGGGAAAAGTAAGAGGATACCGGAAAAATATTTGAATTTGTGCTTAAAGGCAGTCCAAGTAAAATGAGGGGGAATCGGATCGGAATAGATTCTTTACACATTTGAGCGGAAGACGGGACTCGAACCCGCGACCCCGACCTTGGCAAGGTCGTGCTCTACCAACTGAGCTACTTCCGCGATATTTTTTTGGTTTTTCACTAAAATCCTCTGTTCCAGTGTTACCTTGCCAAGGTCGTTTCCATTTCCTTTTTGGGGCAAGGTCGTGCTCTACCAACTGAGCTACTTCTCTACCAACCGCGTTACGCGTCGGATTTGCGGTGCAAAGATACCTTTTTGTTTTGTGACTGCAAAATATGGGGACCGAAATTATTGCAATAATCCAATTATATCGGACTATTTGAGTCGCTTTCCTCCTCGATTGTTAATTGAGTCGCCTTCGCTCCTCGATTGTTAATTCTACGTTCGGCAAAACAAATAAATTTGCTTTGCTCTCACTTAACAAAATAGTTCACCTATTTTTTCCAGATAGCAGGCATCTACTTCGTCAAAATGATCAAGCCGGTCGCTGTCTATATCCAATACGGCAGTAACGGAACCGTCGCGTTTCACCGGGACAACGATCTCGGAACGGGAAAAGCTGCTGCAAGCGATATGCCCGGGAAACCGGTCGACATCGGGAACGATAAGGGTACGCTTCTCTTTCCAGGCAGTACCGCAAACTCCCCTGCCATAAGCGATACGGGTGCAGGCCGGCGGACCCTGAAAGGGGCCGAGTACCAACTGATCGCCCGCCATACGATAAAAACCGACCCAAAAGAAACCAAACGCTTCCTTTAGTGCGGACGCAATATTGGCCATATTAGCGATGAGATCGGGTTCTCCCTCCATCAACGCCTTTAACTGGGGAAGAAGCGCCTGATATATTTCTTCTTTGGATGCCCCGTAAGGGATATGTAGATCTTCTGCCATCGTTTCTCAACTTTCCGGGTGAAAAAATCGCGCTGCCGGTGAGGCAACGCGATCCATACTTTTGCGCGCTGAATTCTTATCGCGCCTGTTGCTGTGCTTCTTGTACCATCTTGGCGTTGGGAAGAATATAAACTTCCACGCGGCGGTTTTCTGCACGGCCTGCCGTAGTGTTGTTGTCGGCTACGGGCTGGGTGGAACCGAAGCCTTGGGATACCAAACGGCTACCGGAAACACCTTTTGATACGAGATAGTTATATACCGATTCGGCCCGGCGCTGCGACAACGGATTGTTGATAGCATCGCTACCGGTGCTGTCGGTATGGCCGTATATCTTTACATCGGTATCGGGGTTGTTCTGCAGTGAAGTGGCAAACTTATCGAGCGATGTGCGTGAAGCGGTGTTCAGTGTACTCGAATTGGTGGCGAAAAGGATGCCCGATTCGAAAGTGACCTTGATGGCTTCGCCTTCGTTGACTTTCTCTACCTGAGCGCCTTCGATCTGCTCGAGTTCTGCAGCCTGCTTATCCATCTTCTTACCGATAATAGCTCCGGCAGTACCGCCCAGTACAGCGCCTATACCGGCACCCCAAGCAGCGCCTTTGCCTCCTCCGGCAATAGCACCTATTCCGGCCCCGACAGCGGCGCCGGCCCCGGCTCCGATACCTCCGCCTTTCACCGTGTTGCTCGCCCCACAACCTGATAATACCAATGCACCTCCTAAAAGGCCGATGGCAAATAATTTTGAAAATTGTTTCATAGTTCGTTGTTTTTAATTAAATGGTTTGTAATTGTCTGATCAGTTATTGGTTAATCGAACAGATTGAGCGTGTCACAATAAGCCAACTCGCCTGCCACAATAGCTTCTATCTGCTCGTCGGTATAATCTCTTACTTTGTCTTTCCGGGCATTCCGGTAAATATATTCCAAAAGCTCGTCTTCATCGATCTCGATCTCGGAATCGTCATCGTCATCCTCATCGAGATACCCTTTTTCTTCGTAAAAGTCATAAATAAGATCTACAATGTAGTTGATCTCATCGTCGGAGAACTCATCCTGCATCTCCGTCGGCAGGTTCTCCCGGATGAAACGTAGAGAATCGTCTTCATCATACTCAAGTACTTTATCTTCCTGACTCATGTGAATATGTTTTTAAAAATAAACGTTTACCTTGATAAATTAAAAACAAATATGGGAAAAATAAGTTCATACTACTGTTAAAAACTCATTTTTTTAAGAGGGATGTTGTTTTTCTCTATAGGAAAACCAAAGAGATCTCCGGGCAACAGGAGATTGTCTGCTTCTATAAAGGTATACTGCAGACAACCTACCTATCCCGGCGCTCCCCTTAACGGCGAGTGTTGCGTTTGGCGTTTTCCTTGGCCTTCTCGCGCGCCATCTTTTCCTGCATCTTCTGCGCCTCTTCAAGACGCGCCATGAAGCCCGATTTCTTTTTGGGTTTCTTTTTGTTGGCCTCCAACTGCGCCAGGATCTTATTTTCGTCGATCACCTGCTTCATACCGAGAGTGAGCGCGATGGTAATAAGCGTAGAGAGGAAATAGTAATAGTTCAACCCGGCGGGATAGGTGTTGAGAAAGAAGAACATGAAAACGGACATAAAGACGGGCATGTACTTCATACCGGGCATCGCCTGCGAACCGGTGTCGGTCATCGACATGTTGTACTTGGTGTAGAACACGTTGACCACGGTCATAAGCAGACAGAACAGGCTGATATGATTACCCAGAAAACGGGTAACAAGGGGGATATTGCCGCTCCATGATATGATGGAATCGTAGGTAGAGAGGTCATCCGCCCAAAGGAAGCCCTGCTGCCGCAACTCGATGGCAGCCGGGAAGAAGAAGAAAAGGGCCAGCAGCACAGGCATCTGTATCAGCATGGGAAGGCAACCGCTCATGGGGTTGACACCGGCTTTGTTGTATAGCTCCATGGTGGCCTGCTGCCGCTTCATCATCATATCCTGCTCATTGCCGGGATATTTCTTTTCAAGCTCCTGTATCTGGGGACGAAGTACCCTCATTTTTGCCGACGACATGAACGATTTGTAGGTGAGCGGCAGGGTGATCAGTTTCACCATGAGGGTAAGGATGAGGATGATAAGCCCCATACCCCAATTGAGGGACAGGAAGAAGTTAAAGACGGGAATCACGAACCATTTGTTGACCCAACTGAGCCAGCGGTAGCCGAGGTATACATTCTCTTCCAGTTGCAGTTTGTCGGCACTGTCGGCGACATCCTTGTCGTAGGCCTTGAGCGTGTTGTAGTGTACCGGCCCGAAATAATAATTGAAACCGGCGGAAACCAGGTCACTGTCAGGGCTTACCATGACGGGCACCCACCCTTCGGCCCTGTAATACTTGGTATAGTCGGGATCGTTAAGCACTTCCGAGCTGAGAATAGTGTTGGTGAAAGGCTGCTTGCCGATAACGACGGAAGTGAAATACTGATCTTTGAACGAGAACCATTTGAGCGGTTCGGAGAGTTCCTTGCGATCGTTTTTGGACTCACTCATTTTCTGCACATCCTGCTTGTCATATTTATAGAGGATGCGGGTGAAGCGGTTCTCGAAGGTACGCCCTTTCTCCTGCTGACGGATCTTCTGCTCCCAGTTCATGCGGAAATTGGTGAGGCTTTCGGGGTGAAGGCCATTCTTCATGCCTGCCAGCCGCACATCGAAATCCATCATATATTCATCGGCCGGAAGAGTGTAGACAAAATCGATATATTGTCCCGGGGCATGCTGCAGGCGCATAATGACGGAGTGGCCGTCAGCGCCGGGAACAGGGGTAAAGATCTGATCTTCGGTGGTTAGGTGAACGCTGTTGCGGTTGAACAGGCTGAGGTTGAAGCGCGCTTCATCGCGACCGTCGAACAGTTGCAGGTTTTCCCCCGTATGCCGGAGGTATTCCTTGAGTTGTACCGACTGAATGGAGCCGCCTCGCGTACTGAGAAGGATTCGTATTTTTTCGTTCTCGAGGACGACGGTTTCTTCCTGAGCAGGGACTGTCGGTTGCGTGCCAAAGGTTATGGAATCCACACTTTGTTCCGGGGTAGATACGATAGTCGTATCCGCCGGGGACGGGGCGCCTGCGCTAAAAAAATCGGCTACGGCGTTGCCTGTACCGGCCAGGGCGGTATCAGTCTGTGCGTCCACTCCATTTTGTTGCGCCTCCGGTTGGGCACGTTCCGCTTCCACCATTGCAATGGAGTCGCGCATACGCTGCTGCGCCTCCATCTGTTCGCGGTTAGGCCTGTTATAAAGGGTAAAGCCAATAATGATGGCTGTAATAAGCAGTAATCCTGTGACTGTATTTTTATCCATTGTAGGTTTTTATTTTTTTCGTGCGTCGTGCAATTCTGCCGCCGCCTGCATAAAACTCATAAAGAGGGGATTGGGAGAGATAACGGTACTGTTGTACTCGGGGTGGAACTGGGTGCCCAGATACCAGCGGAGGTGAGGGGCCTCTACTATTTCCACAAGCTGTGAATCGGGATTAATGCCGGTACATTTCATACCGGCAGCTTCAAACCGCTCTTTATAGAGATTGTTGAACTCGTAGCGGTGACGGTGGCGTTCGCTCACCTTGGTCTTACCGTAGGCCTTGTATGCCAGCGACCCTTTTTTGATGATGCAATCATAAGAACCAAGACGCATAGAGGCACCCATATTGGTGATGTGCTTCTGCTCTTCCATCAGGTCGATCACCTTGTCGGTCGCTTTGGGGTCGAACTCGGTGGAGTTAGCGCCCGGGATGTGCATGACGGAGCGCGCATACTCAATGACCATACATTGCATCCCCAGGCAGATACCGAAAGTGGGAATATCGTTTTCACGCGCATAGGTTAACGCGAGATATTTTCCTTCGATACCCCGTTGTCCGAAGCCGGGGGCGACAACGATACCGTCGGCGTCGCGCAGCGTCTCTTCGACGTTCTCTTCGGTGATCTTTTCCGAATGACAAAGATCGAGCCGCAACTTCCTGCCGTTATAAATGGCTGCCTGAGAGAGCGCTTCGTTGATCGATTTATAGGCATCGGGCAACTCGGCATATTTCCCCACCAGTTTAATACATACTTCCTCCCTGGCGCTTTTGCGTTTCTGCAGGAAAGCTTTCCATCCCTCAAGGTTGGCGTTACCTTCGGTGGGCATATTCATTTTGCGCAGCACCACTTCATCCATACCCTGCTTCTGCATCATGATGGGAACCTCATAGATGCTGGAAACATCGACCGATTGCATCACGGCGCCCTGCTCCACATTACAGAAGAGGGCTACCTTGTCGAGAATATCTTTGTTGAGGCTGCGTTCCGTACGGAGTACCAGCATATCGGGCTGTATCCCGAGCGACTGTAATTCCTTGACGGAATGTTGCGTGGGTTTGGTCTTGACTTCTCCCGCGGCGGCAATATAGGGTACATAGGTAAGGTGAAGGCAGAAGCAATTGCGCCCGAACTCCCAACGGAGCTGGCGTACAGCCTCCAGGAAAGGAGTGGATTCGATGTCGCCCACTGTACCGCCGATCTCAGTAATGACAAAATCAAACTTGCTCTTCACACCGAGCGATTTGACGTTGCGCTTGATTTCATCGGTAATATGGGGGATGACCTGTACGGTCTTGCCAAGATAGTCACCGCGCCGCTCCTTGCGGATCACATTCTCATAGATGCGCCCGGTGGTGATGTTGTTCTCCTTGGTGGTCTGTATATTGAGAAAACGTTCGTAGTGCCCCAGGTCGAGATCGGCCTCATGCCCGTCCACAGTGACATAGCATTCGCCATGCTCATAGGGGTTAAGGGTTCCGGGATCGACATTGATATAGGGATCGAACTTCTGAATGGTGACTTTATAACCTCTTGCCTGCAACAATTTACCAAGCGATGATGCAATAATTCCCTTTCCCAGTGAGGAAACTACACCACCTGTAACAAAAATATACTTTGTATCGGCCACGATTGTGTATGATTTAGCGTGATGAATTTTTCAAAGTTGCAAAGGTAGTAAAAAAATTTGGTTGATTTAAAGATTTAATGATGAGTTAATGTGACTAAAGTGACAATGAAAATAATGTGACTAAAGTCTTGGTTCTTGAATCTTAAATTTTGAATCTTGAATCTTAAATCTTGAATCTTAAATCTTGAATCTTAAATCACATAGGAATAAGGGATGTGTTTTCGCAACGCATGATTTTACCGGGGAAGGCCTGTACGATAGAGTAATTATGGGTGGACATGATGACGGCGGTACCGCGCCCGGAGATTTCCTGCAGGAGGGCGACAATCTGGCTTCCGGTCTCGGGATCGAGGTTACCAGTGGGTTCGTCGGCCAGTATGAGGGCAGGCGAATTGAGCAGGGCGCGCGCGATCACCACGCGTTGCTGCTCCCCGCCCGACAACTCATGCGGCATCTTATAGGTTTTATTCTGCATGCCCACCTGCACCAGCACTTCATTGATCCGGTCCCTGATCTCGCGGCGGTTCTTCCAGCCGGTAGCGCGCAGCACAAACTCAAGGTTTTTCTCGACGGTGCGGTCGATAAGCAGTTGGAAATCCTGAAAAACAATACCTATTTTCCTGCGAAGAAAAGGAATCAGCCGGGGTTTGAGGCCGGCCAATTCGTAATCGAATACCCGTGCACTCCCCTCCCCGATGGGAAGTTCGGCATACATACTTTTCATCAGGGTGCTTTTTCCGGAACCTACCTTACCGATGATATAGAGGAAATCGCCGCGGTTGACAGTAAGATTGATATTGCGGAGGATGATATTTTCCTCGCGGTTGAGTTGTACATTCGAATAATTGACAAGTTGTTCCTGCACCATTATTGACTATTTAATGAATTGGATGATAAACGGGTATTTCCAGTATTCTCCGTTGTTGGCTTTGACAGTGGCGATCACCACAAAGACGGCATAAAGTACACCCAACACAACGGCGACAGGGATACCGATCACAGTGATGCAGAGCACGACGGCATAAATGGCGTAGCTGATCGTGTAGTTGAGGATATTCTTGCCGTGCTTATCGACATTGGCGTTGGTATCTTTGTTGGTGATCCACATGAGGATGGGCACGATGAAGCCGGCTCCGGGAATAATGACTCCGGCAAACTGGGTGAGGTGCATGAGCATGAGATAGGTGTTTTCCTCGAGTCCGAACAACGGCTTCCTGCCGGCATTACTGAAGGCACTGCCCTGGTCGTTGAGAATCTTTTCTTTCTCGCGTTGATATTCCTCTTCGGAAATACTTCCTTTCTCCCGTAATTCGTCGAGAATTTTTAAATCTTCGTATTTCATACGTCAATATTTATTTTTAACATTAGGGTCGGATGGAACCTGAAACGATCAGTTAATTTAACGATTTTCGGGTTGGTAATTATCAAACCGGTACCTCATCACATCATCAAATTGACTTACGTGCCCGTTCCATTTTTAGGGTATAACTTTATAGTAAAACTAAAAGCGCCGGTATCAGGAACCAAGTAATGAATCGATAGTCTCTACCATCCGTTCGAATTCCTCTTCTTCGAACAGCCGCGTGAGCATTACGATCTTCCCTTCCCTGTCGATAATGATATTACGGGTGATACCCGCGCTTTTTTCGGCGTACAACCCGAATATACCGGCATCGGGATCCATCCCTATGGGATAAGTTACCCCGGTGGCTTCAATAAGCTCCCGGATTTTCTCTGCCGGCTCCTCACGGTCGATACCGTAAAGGGCGAATTCAGGATTCCCTTTGTGACGCTGCCAGATGCGCGACTCAATATGGGGCATCTCCTTACGGCATACGCCGCACCAACTGGCGGTGAACTGCAACATCACCACCTTTCCCCGCAGGGATGAGAGGGTAACATGGCTGCCGTCGGGCAACTCCATGGTAAAATCGGGCGCCTGGTCGCCCACCTCCACCAGAAATTGACGGTCACCGTCACCTGGTGTTTCCTGTATCACGGCGGTACTGTCGGATAATATGCCGGATGCGTCGGACCTCTTTTCGGAAGAGGCAGTGCAGGAAAACAGCAATACAACCGCGAGGAAACTATAGAGTATAAAAAATTTACGCATATCAATTGTCATGACTAATTTTAAACCCGTCGGTTTCGCAAAGATATATTTTTTTCCGAATATCCTTGTTTTCATATGATTTAAATTATATATTTTAATTTCATTAGACACTCCAAACTTATCACTTATTGGTTTACGGACTATTTTGACTCTTGGCTCTTTATCCTTTATTCTTGTTTCTGAAGAAAACAATTATCAACAGGGTGGCGGCAAGCGAGCCGAGGATGTCGGCAATCCAGTCGCCCCACTCCGCACTTCGGGATGCAAAGAAATATTTCTGCAGCAGTTCGATGCCGCCTCCGTAAAGCACGGGCACGAAAAACCCCCAGAAGACCCAGCGGAAAGCGGGGGGATTTCTTTTGTGCAACCGGTAATAATCGACCAGCGAGACGGCTGAAAGGAAAAAAAACATGCCAAAATGCACCAGCTTATCCCACGGAATACCTTCGGGCATGCCGGGTATCTGGGAAGGCGTGAGGAGACAGGTGGCAATGAAAATTAGCATCCCTGTGAACAAGGGCAGGAATGTATAACGCAGGAGGATCTTCATAAGCGAATGATTGAACTGTGAACGGCTGCAAAGATAATAAAAAACCGGTTGTTTTCGTTATGAGCCACGCGTACTTTGCCGGCAAAATGAAAAACAGGCTGCCGGAAGGGGTTTTTATAAACATATAAGAGCAGGGATTTATAAACATATAACTAAAACTACATTTCATTTTCATGAAAAATTTGTTCCTTTGCCATTCGATATAAGAAGGTGGGCAGGTGATCAGGCGGAAAGAGGATAAATTTATGAAATGAATATGAATCTATTAAACAATATGAGAAGAATCATTCTTTGTATGCTGGTGGTTTTTACAGTGCTGCAGGCGACAGCGCAGACGCCGGCTGAAGACAAAAATCAACGTTATTTCGACATCAACAAAAATATCGATATCTTTAACTCGGTACTGCGCGAACTGGACATGTTTTATGTGGACAGTGTAGAGGTGAACAATCTGGTACAGGGCAGTATCCGGAATATGCTGACACGGCTGGATCCCTACACGGAGTATTATCCGGAGGAGAACATGGAAGACCTGCAGTTCATGACGACTGGCGAATATGGGGGTATCGGGGCGATCATTTCCTCTAACAACGGACAGGTGGTGATCAATGAGCCGTATGAGGGACTGCCGGCGGATAAGGCCGGGCTGAAGGCGGGCGACGCTATCCTGGAGATCGACGGAAACGATATGCGGAAATCGACGGTAAAGGAGGTGAGCGACAGGCTGAAAGGGACACCGGGTACCTCCCTCGAGTTGACAATCCTCCGACCGGGTGAAAAACGGGAACGGAAACTGACGATACTGCGGGAGAAAATCGAGGTTGATCCCGTCACATACGCGGGAGTGACGGATGAGAAGATCGGTTATTTTCATTTCGGGAGCTTCACGACACGAAGCGCCGACCGGCTGAAGAAAACGGTGCAGGAGCTGAAAGAAAAGGGGGCGACGTCTTTGATCATGGACCTGCGTGGTAACGGCGGTGGCATTCTGGACGAGGCGGTGGACGTAGTGAACCTGTTTGTTCCGAAAGGGGAAGAGATCGTATCGACCAAAGGGAAGATGAAGCAATGGGACAGAACCTACCTGACCCGTAACCAACCGTTGGATGAGATCATTCCTATCGTGGTACTGATCGATACCGGGTCGGCATCGGCATCGGAGATCGTGGCGGGAGGGCTGCAAGACCTCGACCGGGCGGTGATCGTGGGTAACCGGTCGTTCGGAAAGGGTTTGGTACAAACGCCGCGCGACCTTCCATACGGAGGAAACATCAAGATCACCACATCAAAATATTATATTCCGAGCGGACGCTGTATCCAGGCGCTGGATTACTCGCACCGTAATCCGGACGGAAGCGTGGCACGGGTACCGGATTCGCTGACGAACGTATTTAAAACCCGGAACGGGCGTGAAGTGCGCGACGGGGGCGGAATTACACCGGATATTGCCATTCCTCAGCGTGCGGGAGGAACGATCGCATTCTACCTGATGGTGGACAACGTGATCTTTGATTATGTAACAGAATGGGTTCAGCAACACAAGGAGATTACCCCACCCAACGAGTTCAGGCTTGCGGAAAGCGATTACGAAATGTTTAAGGAATTTGTGAAGAAACGGGATTTCGAATACGATCAGTTGAGCGAACGTTCGCTTCAACAACTGAAAAACATGATGGAATTCGAGGGATACATGGATGTGGCGAAAGAGGAGTTCGCAGCGCTGGAGACGAAGTTGCATCCGAATCTGGAACGGGACCTGGAGCTGTTCAAAGAGGATATTACGAGCATCATTGAATCGGAGATCGTGCAGCGTTTTTATTATAAGAAGGGAGTATTGCTGCATCAACTGTCGAATGACAAGGTGTTCGACAAGGCGGTGGAGGTACTCCAGGATCAGGAGATGTATCGGTCGTTACTCCGACCGCTACCGGTAAAGGTGCCACCTGCAGGGGAAATTAAAGAGAAACTGCAGAATCAGTATTCGTGAATAAGAGCAAAGATTCACGAGCCAGACCTCAATAGTAAAGGACCAAGAACCCGGCGTCAGGAATCAAAAGTCAAAACAGCTTATAAACTAAAAGTGATAAGTGGAGGGTATACTAGTTGAGGTAGATGGAAGGAGAATAGAGTGAGAGATGCTTGGTGTAACTTGGACGAAACAAACGAATTACAGCCAGTTTAAATATCACACGAAGGGTGAATAAACAAAACAAATAAATAGCTGAAGATGATGTCTCTGGAATTTGTGATCCGATTGCTGGCAGCGACCGTAGCGGGCGGCACACTGGGGCTGGAGCGTGAATCGAATAACAAGAGCGCGGGCTTGCGAACAAACACGCTGGTAGCGGTGGGTGCCTCCATCTTCGTCATGATCTCCACCCGGATACTGGAGGAAAGCACGGGAGACCCGACGCGGGTGGTAGGACAGATCGTGACCGGGATCGGTTTCCTGGGCGCCGGTGTGATCCTGCACCAGGGCTCGAACGTGAAGGGATTAACCACCGCGGCCACGGTCTGGTGCAGTGCGGCGCTGGGATGCCTCGCCGGCTTCGGGATGTACTGGGAACTGGCGGCATCAACCCTTCTGGTGATCCTCATCAATACAGTATTCAAAAAGACGGATAAATGGTTTCCGGGGAGAAAACCCTGATCACAGTACCTGTGCAACGATGATGCCGGTACAGGAAGATTGGCCGGCACAGTACTCGCTAAGCGTCTTTTGTTCGATCACCACTTTTTTCCGTGCAGATGAGGCGTGAATAAAGGTGAGCCGGCCCCCTGCCTGAAAAGCAAATCCCATATGTGTAACGTCGAGACCGTCGATATCGGTGGTGAATGCAACCATGGACATATGGGGGATCCTTGGCGCCGTGACGGCGATATGCTCCTTAGGAAGATAGTAAAATCCGTCCCGACCATTGATATTATTCTCTATTGCCTGCATCTCCCCCCACAGCGTATCGTCGTTCTTTAGTTGCCTGTAGGCATCGCGGCGGGTGGTCATGAAATTGATGGTTTTCTTTTCGCAGATACCGCCCAGTCCGGCGGAACTATTTTTCAACAACCCTTTTTTTTCGTTGTCACAGAGCCAGTCGGAAGTATAATGCAGTCGAGAGACATAACCCTGCACGTTGCCATCCCGATAACGGATGTGCTGCAACTCGCCCAGGAAAGTATCGAAATCGGGTTTACCGGAACGGGCGGTGCGGGCCAGGGCGATGACCAACTCGACGAAAGTAGTACAATCGAACTCACGGAGATTGATTACCGGAACCTCTTCACCGGGTGTTTCCAACGTATGGGCAGCATAAGGGCTATCCAGAAAAAAAGCGGCTGTCTTTTCAAGCAGGCTGTCAGTCTGGGCCAATCGCCACGGACGGATGTAGGCAATATACCGGTCGAAGATTTTCCGGTCTTCGGGGGTATAAACCGCTTCCGGGGGTACGACAACGGTAGCGGCAGATGGAAGAATACCGGAAGGCGGAACGACGCCCGCCGACGAAGGGACAATGACAGTCGTCAGCACTACGGATAACGCCATGATCGGAAATACTATCATTAACTTTCTCACGTTCTCAGTTTTCAGATTCCTTTCCCAGACTCAATAAACTCAGTCGTTTTCAAATCTTATTACTCTGTTTTTAAAACAGGTAAATCCGTTATGACCGGGACGGAGACGTAGCTTTCGAGAGCAGAAAAGCATCCAGGAGGGTGATGGCTGCCATAGCCTCGACGATGGGGACGGCGCGGGGCAACACACAGGGGTCATGCCGTCCGCGGGCTTTGATGACCGTATCGTTGCCGTGGATATCCACTGTCTCCTGCTCTCTGAGGATGGTGGAAACCGGTTTGAAGGCTACGCGGAAATAGATATCCTGCCCGTTGGAAATACCTGCCTGAATACCGCCCGAATGGTTGGTACGGGTGTTTATCCTGCCGTTGTCATTGTAGAAAACATCGTTCACTTCGGAGCCGCGGGCGGTAACATTGAAGCCTGTGCCGTATTCGAAACCTTTGACAGCATTGATACTCAACATGGCCGAGCCGAGCATGGCGTGAAGCTTGCCGAAGACCGGTTCGCCCAGACCCGCGGGTGTCCCTTTGATCACACAGGTGATAATGCCGCCGATAGTATCGCCCTGATAGCGAACCTCCTGAATAAGCCGGATCATCTGCTCCGCAACATCGGGATCGGGGCAGCGCACAAAATTATCTTCTGTGCGGGAAAGGTCGTATTTCCTGTAATCGTTCTCCAGCGCGATATCGCCCACCTGCGAGGTATAGGCCTTGATATCGACAGGAAGATGCCTGAGATAGAGCTTCGCCACGGCACCGGCCACTACACGGGCAATGGTCTCGCGTGCGGAGGACCGCCCCCCGCCCCGGTAGTCACGGATACCATACTTCTCCTGATAGGTGAAGTCGGCATGAGAAGGGCGGAACGCCTCCTTGATGTTATCGTAATCCGACGACTGCTGATTTTCGTTCCTCACCACGAAGCCTATAGGGGCACCGGTGGTCTGGTTCTGGAATACCCCCGACAGGAATTCCACTTTATCGGCCTCTTTGCGGGGCGTAGTGATACGCGATTGGCCGGGGCGCCGCCTGTCGAGTTCCGACTGTATGAACTCCATATCAAGCTGCAGACCCGCGGGGCATCCGTCGATAACCCCTCCCACGGCTGCACCGTGTGATTCGCCGAAAGATGTCAATCTGAATATTTCTCCGAATGTATTCATTGTATGTCTCTTTTTATGTACCCCGACCACGAATAGACATCATCCTATCCTTGCAAGAAAGGCCGTCGGTAGGGTAATTGTCAGCAAGCGCAACCGCCTGAGCCGCAACCGCAACCGCCGCCCTGGCTTTCGCCGGGACCACACCCGCAGCCGTTTTCTTCACCGGAGCCGCAACCACCGGAACCGCAGCCGCAGCCACCCGCGAAAAGGGCGGCAATCTCTTCGGCAGAGGCTTCCCGCACGCCCGTAACAGTACCTTCGAAATGCATGATCTCACCTGCCAGCGGATGGTTGAAGTCCATGGTAACCACATCGTCACCGATAGAGACTACGGAGCCTACAAGCCGGTTGCCGGAGGAGTCCATCATGGGCAGGGTATTCCCTTCGAAAAGCACTTCCTCATCGATCTTCCCATCGATCTCAAAGATATTTTTAGGCAGTTCGATCACTTTGGTATCGTCATAATCACCATAGGCTTCTTCCGGTGTGAGCAGGAAAGAGAACGCATCGCCCTGTGAAAGCCCTTCGAGCTGTTTCTCGAATGCTTCGAGCATGGAGTTGGTACCGAAAATAAATTCCAGCGGTTGCTGGGCCGTGGCCCGTTCCATCAGTTCCCGTTCATCGCCTTCGCCTACATTAAGGTCATAGGCAAGGGTAACATATTTGTTGTCTGAGATTTGCATTATTTCTTATTTTAAATTTTTAATTTCCTGTTTTAGTATATTGCCCATGGGCATATTAATTAGTTGTAACAACTGAACAGCATCGTTGTTTAGGCATGCACTGCTTTTTTTAAATTTTTCAATCCCTTTTCGAGAAGGCTGCGCGAAGTGCCCACATTGAGCCGCATGAAGCCCTCGCCGCCCGGTCCGAACATGGCACCGTCGTTCAATGCCAGGCGGGCTTTTTCTATGAAGAGTTTTACAAGTTCCCGCTGCGGCAGGTTGAGCGCGCGGCAGTCGAGCCATACCAGGAAGGATGCTTCGGGCAGGATCGCTTTTATCTCCGGAATATTCTCTTTCAGATAATTCTTTACAAAATCAATATTTGCCTGCACATAATCGAGCATCTGGTCAAGCCACTCGCCGCACTCATCGTAAGCGGCACGCGTGGCAGTGAAAGCGAAGATGGTACCCTGCTGCAATTCACGCGGTTCGAGGTAAGCCAGGTATCTTTCCCTGGTCTTTTTATTAGGGATGACCGCAAAGGAACTGACAATACCGGCGATATTGAATGTTTTGCTGGGCGCCATTAGCGTGAGCGATATCTCCTCCGCTTGCGGGGAGACGGAGGCGAAAACGGTATGTTGATGTCCCGGCAGCGCCATATCGGCATGGATCTCATCGGAAACGACCAGTATCTTGCTTTCGTAGCAGAGGTCGGCCAGTTCTCTCAACTCTCCGGGAGACCATACTCTGCCACCGGGATTGTGGGGGTTGCAAAGGATCAGCATCTTGCAGTTGTCGGCGGAGACAATGCGCCGCAACCCTTCGAAATCCATTTTGTATTGTCCGTTTTCAAGGATCAGTGGGTTGTTGACCACCTCACGGCCAAGCGACTCGGTGACGATACGGAAAGGGTGATAAACGGGCGGCTGGATAATGATCTTGTCCCCTTTTGCAGTGAATTCATCGATGGCGAAGGCAAACCCTTTGACCACACCGGGAACGAAGTTGATATGTTCACCTTTTACTTGCCACCGGTGACGGCTCCCGAGCCAATTGACAATAGACCTCGTGTAGGCTTCCGACGGGAGTGTATAGCCGAAAACACCATGTTCTACGCGTTGCTTCAGCGCTTTTACGATAGCCGGCGGAGACTTGAAATCCATGTCGGCTACCCAGAGAGGGATGAGGTCGTCACGTCCGAAGACAGGTTTCAATTTTTCCAGTTTGACGGCATCACTACCCGAACGGTCTATGATTTCATCAAAATTATATTGCATAGTTTTTTCTTTTAGAGCCAGGAGTCAAGTACCAAGATTTCAAAATTTCAGGATTTCTTTATTAAATTGTCAAACCATGAAATCACCACATCCCCGTTCCATCGTACTACGTACTACCTCAGTAATAGACCGAGGGGAAAGGAGGATTGCTGCGCACCCTTCTTCCGCCGAAATTGAGCGATTCCACTGCAAATCCGATCATGAACTGATGAGAGATCATCCGGGTGGTAAGCTCATTCACGTGGGTGTTATAATAATCGCCCAGATAAGCGGCGCGCAGGGTGATGTTATGCACAGGCATATCCACCGAAAAATAGCTGCGCAATGCCTGCTGATTATGGAAAGAACCGAAATGGACGGTTCCTTTGTTATTTCCGAGCGTAAATATTTCGTAATAGGAATGTCCGTATTCGGGCGAAAAGAACATGCCGGAAAAGGGCGTGGCAAGCTGCCACCGGAAGGTAAAGATCTTCCAATTGTAGACGGCCAAGGCCGAAAGGTGGAGGTTCGTAGAAACCTTCAATGAACCGGGGTTGTTGGAGTTTCGTACATTGTATATGCCGCCCAGCGAGGCTTCCCATCCGCCGCCGCCGAAAAGCCTGAAATTGGGGGTTGCGAGGAGAGGATAGAATCCGGTGAGCCGGTAATGGATATTGCCGTAATACTCCGAAGCGGAAGCAGTAGGGTTCTTGGTGATAGCCGTCTGTATAAGGAATTGCTGTTGCAGGAGCAGGTTACCTCCGAAATACGGGGTTCCCTTGATACGGTCGTGCATGAGTGACATGCTGATACCGCTATACCTGAGGGGCGAAAGATAACTGTCGTTGAGAAACGCTTTGCCGATACCGAAAAGGGTAGACTGGTTGACAGGACTTACCGGCAGTATGGGGGACCGACTCTCCTGGGAGACCGTCACACAGAAAATACCGATCCATAGACTAAACAGTAGCGCTGTTTTTTTCATCCACAACTAAATTAATCAGAACAACTTCATCTGGCCCGTGATCTCGTCGCGTAAATCGGCATCGGAGATATCGTGTTCTCCGTTTTCCTCATTTTCCCCGTTCTCTCCATTCTCTCCATTATCCCCGTTCTCTTCTCCGATCTCCACTTTCATTGCCTGTGGTGGCTCTTCGTCTCGTTCGGGGAAGCGGGTAGGCTCCAACTCTTCCACTGTCTCCACTTCGAAGTTGGAGATACGCTTGCCTTTTGCCTTGTAGCTTTTTACCGTTATGAACTCCTCCACGTCGATCTCAAGCGGCTCGCGAAAATCATCGTGACCTCCAAAGATAGCTTTTACTCTCGGGAATACCGTATCCGTAAGCAAAAATAATCGGGAACCGGGGTTTTCACCGATGAAACGGAGCGGTTTTTCCGACGGTTCAAAGGTGAACCGTTTGAGATAGGCATATCCCTGATCGGTATCAAAGAGCGCCGCCGTCCAAACCTTGTTCTCATCGAACTTCCCGATATGGAGTATATTGGAGGGAAAATGGTTGGTGAGATCGAAATTGCAGATATGATAGGTGCCGTCGGTAGTGACCACGAGGATCATATCGTCGCCCTGGAACTCGCCGAGGTATTTGCCGCTGCCTTCATAATTGAGACGGAAGACATCGGGATCGAACCATACCTTACGGCCGCCGAGTGTCGAGACACCCTTTTGCCTGAGTTGGATGCGGTGTACCTCGACTTTGGTAAGGATATTTCCCATGGCCTGCCTCCCCTTGATCTCTATTTCACTGAAATCTTTCTCGAACTGAAGGATACGCATGCGGGGCTTGGGTTTCAGTATCACCCTGATGGTTTCGGCTTCGCCGTTGGGGTTGACACTGAAGTAGGCGACGCGTGAACCCGGCTTTCCCCGGGTGAGGTCATATTCCTTGTCGCGGTTGACACCGATGACAGCGAACCGCTTGAGGTAGTGTGGCGCTTTTTTCCCGTCGCGGTAGACCACATTATAAATGGTGCGTTTGTCGTTCCTTTTGAAGACGCCGGCATAGAGGATGCCTTTACCTACGAACATCTTGTCGCTCACCTTCACCACCTTGTATTTTCCATCCTTGAAGAAGACAATAATATCGTCGATATCGGAACAGTTACAGACAAACTCGTCTTTTTTCATGCCGGTACCGATGAAACCCTCTTCGCGGTTCATATAGAGTTTCTCGTTGGCTTCGGCCACCTTTGTGGCTTCGATGTTCTCGAAACTGCGTATCACCGTGCGGCGCGGGAAATGTTTACCATAGCGCTCTTTGAGCATCAGGAACCATGCGATGGTATAATCGACCAGATAGGCGAGATCGTGGTCGATCTCTCCGATCTCTTCCTTCAGTCTGGCGATCAATTCTTCCGACTTGTCGGAGTTGAATTTGAGGATACGCGCCATCCTGATCTCCATCAGCCTGAGAATATCTTCCCGGGTGACCTCGCGGAGGAAAATGGTTTTGTAGGGCTCAAGGCGCTTATCGATATGCGCCACGGCAATGTCCATGTTCCTGGCGTTCTCGAATTCCTTATCCTTATAAATACGTTCTTCGATAAATATTTTTTCAAGTGAAGCGAAGAGAAGCGCCTCCTGCTTTTCGGTTTTTTCGATCTCCAGTTCAAGGCGCAGCAGTTCACGGGTAGTATCGACCGAGGAACGCAGCACATCGCTCACGGCGAGGAAGTGCGGCCTGTTATCGTCGATGACGCAGCAGTTGGGAGAGATGCTGATCTCGCAATCGGTGAAGGCGTAAAGCGCGTCGATCGTTTTATCGGAAGAGACACCGGGCGCCAGTTGTACCTGGATCTCCACGTTTTGCGCGGTGATGTCGTCCACCTTTTTGATTTTGATCTTACCCTTGTCGTTGGCTTTGAGGATAGAGTCGACCAAGCCGGCTGTGGTTTTTCCATAGGGTATATCTTTGATGACCAACGTCTTGTTGTCCATCTTGGAGATGGTCGTACGAATCTTCACCGAACCGCCTCTTTCGCCGTCGTTGTATTTCTCCACATCGATATATCCCCCGGTTTGGAAGTCGGGGTAAAGTGTGAATTCTTTCTCCTGCAGGTAGTTCACGGCGGCATCGCATACCTCGTTGAAATTATGGGGCAATATTTTGGAAGAGAGCCCCACGGCGATTCCCTCAGCGCCCTGTACCAGGAGGAGGGGAAATTTGGCGGGAAGTGTAACCGGCTCTTTGTTACGGCCGTCGTAAGAAGCTTTCCACTCAGTGGTCTTCGGGTTGAAGAGCACCTCGAGGGCAAATTTATTGAGACGTGCCTCAATATACCGGGGCGCGGCTGCGCCGTCGCCGGTAAGGATATTTCCCCAGTTACCCTGACAATCGATCAACAGGTCTTTCTGGCCGAGTTGTACCAAAGCGTCGCCGATAGAGGCATCGCCGTGGGGGTGGTACTGCATGGTCGTCCCGATGATATTGGCTACCTTGTTGTAGCGGCCGTCGTCCATCCGTTTCATGGCGTGCAGGATGCGACGCTGCACCGGCTTGAGTCCGTCGGAGATGTGCGGCACGGCCCGCTCCAGAATTACGTAGGAGGCATAGTCGAGAAACCAGTTCTGATACATCTTGGAGAGATTGAGCGTGCTGTCGTCGCCCAGCCGTACCGGCACTTTGGAGCCGGAGAAGGACTCGGGGGAGAAAAGGGATTCATCCTCTTCCATGCTTTCATCTCTCTCTTTTATATCGTCGTCGTCAGGTAATTTAGGGGACATATATTTTATAATGTGCTAATTTATCAATATACTAATATGCCAATTAAATTACAAACCGGCAGAGCCAACAATCCCTTGCCTGTTAATCACATTGGCACATTAGTCATATTGGCACATCGGCATATTAAATTTTTGTTCAAAGATAACAATTTTAAGGAGAATTGCCAAATCAGAAAGTCCACTCTTCGGAAGTCTTCGCCTTGCCGGTATCAGCCGGCACCGTTACCTGGGTTTTAATAGGCTCTTTGGTATTATTCTGCACCCCTGCGCCTTTGTAATATTGCAATACATTGGGCATAATGGATTCAATGCGTGCGATACGCTTACTATCGGTGGGGTGCGTGCTCAGGAATTCAGGTACTTGCGCTCCGCCCGAACTTTGTGCCATCCTTGTCCAGAAGGAGACTGCAACTCGGGGGTCATAGCCGGCTATGGCCATCAATATCAACCCGATTTCATCGGCCTCATACTCCTGTGTGCGGGCATAAGGCATCATCACTCCATATTGCGCTCCCAAGCCGAAAACGGTGCTTCCCAACTGCTGCATGGCCTGTGAATTCCCCAGAAGCCCTCCCGCTATGGCGCCTCCGTATTGCAGGGCTACCTGCTGGCTCAACCTTTCACTGGAATGACGGGCAATCACGTGCGCTATCTCGTGGCCTACAACCACTGCCAGCGCCTCTTCGGTCTGGGTTACAGGGAGCAGGCCGGTATAAATGACCACCTTACCGCCGGGCATGGCGAAGGCATTGACACTGTTCTCTTTCACTAAATTAAACTCCCATGTATAATTCTCGAGTTCTGACGCATAACCATTGTTAGTATAAAAGGTTTTTACCGCATTGGCGATCCGGCTGCCGATGCGGCTGACCATCTGCGCATTGGGAGTGCCCCTTTCAACAGGCGCCGTACGCATAAAGTCCTGGTATTGTTGCAGGCTCAATGCGATAACCTCTTCATTGGATACCAACTGCAACTGCCTTCTTCCGGTAAACGGCACGCTTCCGCATGATTCGAGCAGCAGCGCCGCCACAAATATCACGAGCGTAAATTTTATTGTTCCTTGTAATTTCTTTTGTTCCATAGTTCTTATTGTTGATTATAGATAGTTTTCCTCTGTCTGTCGGATCGCCTTAAATCTCTCAGACAAGCAAAAGTAATTAAAATTTCGCAAATATATAAGAACACGGATGAGTAAAGCAAGCGCCGGATAAATTAAGTTGCCATTCAAAGGCATACTTTATTTATGAAGTTTGGGCATGTTCCAATAGTTCATACTCTTTAATCTTAGCCTCGCATACACATTTTGTGATGTTCCTTAGCAATTCGACCTTTGGGAGAAGCGCATCAATATCGTCTTTTGTAACATCGAACTCAGAATTGTAACGGGCCTGAACATATGCTGCTTTAACAAGGTTGAATAACCGTTTCTCGTTTGCCGTATGACGTGGAAATACTAAAGCAAATTCAGGGGAATATGATTTAACCGAAGATGATAGTTTACTTAGATTACGTGTAAGGTGATCCGATGTGAATCCCCATAAAAAAGGATAGCCCGTCAATAATAGTTGACAAGCTACCCTTACCATATGGTATTGTGCGAGATTTTCGCTTTTTACTTTCTAAGCCTGTTGAGCGATCGTACCAGCACTTCATCGGCCCCTATCCTGCGGATGGCAAGGAAGGTGAGGATGATAGCGATAACCGGCATAATGATCCCTACTCCCACTTTCTGGAATCGGAGATCCTCCACAGAATAGAGTTGATATACGATAAATCCGAAATAGAGGTAAAACCCTATCATCAGGATAATATTAAAAATAGAGAGGCGTATCTGCAACATCCTGTTTTTATAAAGAAAGATAGTGAAGAGCGCCACTATGGAACTGGCGGCACCTATCACGAACAGGCCCCACGTGGAGTCGTTAAGTTGACCATTGAGGTAGACACCCATCGCCTCGAACACCGCCTGATCGGCATTGTAAAGGAATACGGCAAGAGGCGTTGCGGCAGCAATCAGCATAGCCGCCGACGCCAACAGGAGGAAAACCGATTGGATACGTTGCAACATACTATCCGAACATTTCTTTTTCTTTAGACGGATTACGGTAATAAATATCCGCGTCTTTCCACTCTTCTATGGCCAATAGGGAAGGCTTGGGCAGTTTCTCGTAAAAACGGGAGATCTCTATCTGTTCATGATTTTCGAATACCTCTTCCAGGTTATCGCTGTAGGAAGCGAATTCCTGGAGTTTAGCATCGAGATCCTGCTTCATTTCGATGGCCAACTGATTGGCCCTCTTACCGATAATCATTACCATTTCATATACGTTGCCCACCGGCTCCGACATTTTCATTACATCCCGTGTTTCGGTGTTGGTGCTTGCAGCAATTTTTTTGTAATCCATTTTTTTATTATCTGTCTTGATTTTTCTGTTTTCTTATTGATCAGGTGGTGGGAAGCACATCTATTTTCCCCTGTGCTTCGCGGTAATATTTATCGGCCTCAGCCATATATTTACCTTCGGGGAATGAGTTTTTATAGTTGAAATATTCATCGACCACCATGCGATACCGTTCAGGTTGTGTCCGTAATGTACTATTCTGCGCATACTCGAAGCGGGCGCGCAGGATGGTAATCTGATATTCCTCCAGATATTTGGAGAAGGGATAACTCTTCATCCCTTCACGGGCGGTAATGACCGCCGATTCGTAATTATTCCCCCTATAATTCCCGAGGTGGAGATAGAGTTGGGAGGCCAGCAACTCTTTATAGGCCAGCTTTTCCTGCAGTTCGAACAGGTAATTCTTCGCCTGTTCGGCCCTTTCGGTCTGCGGATAGCGTTCGATATATTTCTGGAATTCTGAAATGGCCGTGTAGGTTTTCGTCTGATCCAAACGGGCGTCGGGCGAATCGAGGTACATACCGTAAGCCGAATAGAAAAGGGAGGGTTCGGTATATGTTCCGTTGGGATAGGTGTTATAGTAAGTCGTGAACCACTGCGTGGCCGAATAGTAATCTTTCGAGTTATAATGGCTCTGGGCCAGGAGATAGAGCGACTCTTCGGCCTCTGAGGTCCCTTTCATAAAGGAAACCAGCTCTTCGAGCAGTGTGATGGAACGGTTGTATTTTCCCTCCTCGAAATACTTTTTGGCATAACTGTATTTCAAGTCTCGGTCGGTACTTTTCAGAATTTTGTTGTACTCGTTACAGGAACTCGATATCAAAGCGAGCAGTAAAATAAAACAGTACGTTTTCGTTTTTATTCTCATTACGTCACAAGTGGATTTTAAAGTGCAAATTTACTGAATCTTTCTCATTAATATATAAGGGAGCATGAGTTTTTATTCAATTTTAGGATTTCATAGGATTAAAATTATTTATTTTCAAAGGTATCATATGGAACTCGCTTTTAATCATGTTCACTAAAGTCAGACTTTTTCTCGCTATGGCATAGTCTAAGCAAGCTTATCCTCTGCTCATTTAGCTTAACGAAAAAGTGCCAGGGGGAGAACAGTTCTCATACTCGTTTCGATGCGATAAAATTCAGGATACTGTCTACATATTTACGGTCGTTGGAGAGTTTGGGCACTTTGTTCTGTCCCCCCGCTTTTTCTCTGTATTTCATCCAGTTGTAGAAAGTATTTTTTTCCATAACCTTCACAACCGGCATACCGAGTGAAAGGTTATAGGAGCGTTTTGCCTCGTAGTCTGAATTGAGCCGCTTAAGGCTCTCGTCGACAATACGAGTGAATTCGGCGATGCCTCCGGCCGGCGCGGTATCGAACTCGATGAGCCACTCGTGCGCCCCGTTGTTATGTTCCCCGAAATAGACCGGCGCCGCGGTGTATTCGGTCACTTTCGCGCCGGTACGGCGGCAGGCTTCATCAATGGCTTTGTCGGCATTATCGATGATCAGTTCTTCACCGAAAGCATTGATGAACTGTTTAGTACGTCCTGTAAGTTTGAAAAGGTAAGGCTCCGTGGAGGTGAACTGAAGGGTGTCTCCTATCCGGTACCGCCAGAGGCCTCCACTGGTGGTAATCACCACGGCATACTGCTTACCGGTCTCCACCCCGCTCAGGGGAACAGCGGCAGGATTTTCCTTGTCCCACTCCCCGGCAGGAATAAATTCGTAATAGACCTCGTTATCCAGCAACAGCAGCATATCTTTGGAGCGGGGTGAGAACTGTACGCCAAAGAACCCTTCCGAAGCGTTGTAGGTCTCCCAGTAACGCATCTTTTCCGAGGGGATCAACTTCTCATACTGTTCCTGAAAAGGAAGGAAGCTGACACCGCCATGGAAAAACACTTCGAGCCGGGGCCATAGCGCAGGGATAGAACATCTGGTCTCTTCCACGATCTTTTTCAGGAGGACCAGCATCCAGGAGGGCACCCCCGCCATAGCGCGGATATCGGCTTTGACAGCATAGTCGGCCAGCTTTTGCAGTTTCTCTTCCCAGTCGGGCAACAGGGCAATACTTTCGGGCGTCCTTTTTCTTTTTGCCGCTACCGGGAGGTTCCTCATCATGATGGCAGAGATATCGCCCGTGTAAATATCACCCCCAATGCGGTTGATTTGCCGGCTTCCTCCCAGCACCAATGTTTTACCCAATATGAATGCAGTATCGGGATGATATTGGGCGTAGATCCCCAACATGTGGTAGCCGGCGCGGTAATTGCCCTTATATAAAGATTCTTTGGTGACAGGGATATATTTGCTTTTGTCTTCGGTAGTGCCCGACGACATGGCAAACCATTTCACAGGAGTGTCCCAGAGCACATTCTGTTGTTTATGCAGGATTATTTTATCGAGGTAGGGACGCAACTCTTCATACGTGATGACCGGTACCCGGGAAATGAAATCGTCGCGGTCGCGGATGGTTTGGAAGTTTTTTTCTTTTCCGTAGAGTGTATTCTGTCCATGTTTGAGCAAGTAGTGAAGGGTTCTCTGTTGTGTTCCCAACGGATCTTCTACAAATTTCCTCACCGGGGTGTAATAACCGGAGAGTATGGAGCGGGTTATTTTCTGAAGCATTTCATATGATTAAAACCATTTATTTTCAAAGTATCATATGGAACTTGCTTTTAATCAATTTCCTGAGTCTAATGAGGTGCATGCTTGTTTCATACGATAATATTTATTTCCAACACTAAGGTCGTATGGAACTCGCGATAATCATATTATTGTGTAAAAATGATCTACATGCTCGTTTCATATGAATTGAAACGCAAAGGTAATCATGAGTTTCGGAAATCCGAAAAACAAAGTCACAATTTAATTAAAAAACGGTTGTTCACCCCATGCGGCTTATCTTATGAAGCCTCTCCTCATCGATGATCTTTATTTTCCTGCCGTCAATGGCAATAATGTGTTCGTTTACAAAGTTGGAAAGAGTTCTGATGGCGTTGGAAGTGGTCATATTGGAGAGGCTGGCCAGGTCTTCGCGCGCCAGGTAAATATTGATGGTAGCGCCATCCTCCTCCAGGCCGTAGCTCTCCTTCAGGGCCAGTAATGATTCCGCCAGCCTTCCCCGCACATGTTTTTGCGTAAGGTTGACAACCCGCTGATCGGCAATGCCAAGGTCGACCGACAGCATCTGGATGAAGAAAAGGGCCAGGTTACCGTTCTTACGCAGGAACCTTTCTATCAGCTCCATGGGGATCATGCAAACGGTACAGAACTCGAAAGCCATGGCGGCGGTCACATAATTTTCGCGGGCAAAATAAGCCCGGTAGCCGAAATACTGTACGGGACGTATGATCCTGATAATCTGGCTTCGGCCCCCTACCCCGCTTTTGAATATTTTCACCTTTCCATTGAAAAGACACATCAGTTCTTTGGGCGTATCCTCTTCAAGATAGATCAATTCATTTTTTTTAAAATGAACTATACGGGCATTGTGGCGCAAAATCTCGCGTTCAGTGTCCGTCAGCATCCTCCATATATCAGGTAATGTGGATGATAAATCGATTACATCTTTTTTCTTTCCGGCCATGAATGTTCTAGAACTATGTTCTAAAACACAAATATACCGGTTTTTTTATAAATGACAGAAAAAAATTATCTTTTTTCCCCGAAAAGGTTCGAAGACAATTTTTTCGGAAAAAAAAACGTAAGTTTGGAGAATATAAGATTCGCCTCGGAAAAACTCAAGCAAGCTTGGCTTTTCTCCCGGCTTTCACTATATTTGTAACCTGTAAAAGATGAAAGGGAAAGTCGCCGCATATATCCTGTTTCTGTTTGTTGTTTCCTTCAAAAGTTTCGCCTTACAGACGGAACTGCCGGTAGATACCGTTATGAAGAGGGCAATGAGTGCCGCTGAGAAATATAACGATCTGGTAGAGAGTTTCTCGGCGGATATATATACGCGTACTTATGTAGAGACCGTGAAAAAGAATTTCCTCTATAAATACACCCATCTGATTCCCCGGTTCGTGCTGCACGACCCTCACAATGAAGCGGCTGTGATTGAGACCATCAGCGATTTACGGTTCGATTACCCGAATAACTACGTACAGGATATACGGCATGTGACCGGCACGCTTACCGGCAGGAAGGATATCGACATGATACCGTTCGAGTTGCTGAACATCAATATTTACGGTGAAACCACCAACGATGAAAGTTTCTTCATGCCTATCAGGTTCAGCACATCGAAATATTACCGTTACAGCCTGACGCGCACCTTTACCGAGAATGAAAAAACCTATTACAGCATCAACTTCAATCCCATTTATGAAAACAGCAAACTACTGGAGGGAACATTCATTATAGAGAAGGGAACCTGGCGCGTGGTCTCTTTCAGGGGTGAAGGGATCGGTATTTTTTCCGATTTCTCGTTCGAAATGGATATGGGAGACGAGTGGATCACTAACTATTTACCGGTGCGGTTCACTATCTATGAAACGGCATCGTACCTGGGGAATATCCTGGCAAGCAGGCATCTGGCAACTATCAACTACAAAGAGATACAGCTCAGGCAGGTTACGGAACCGGTCCGATCGCTCAATATCAGCGACTTCTACAGAGTAAGGCTGGACTCGGTGCCGCTGCGGAGCGACTCCGTTTTCTGGAATAAACACCGTCCCATACCCTTACAGGCTATGGAGAAGGATGTGCTGGCGCGACATCAGCAACGGCAGGCGGAAGAAATAGTCCGGAAAGCCAACGGAGATTCTCTCCGCAGCCCCAATATAGCACAGCAGGTGGCGCAGCGTATGGTGATGAATTCGAGCTACGAGTACCGGTCGACTGCGATCGGTTATTCGGGATTGCTCAACCCGCTGATGGTCGGATATACTTCGCATGACGGTGTGACCTACCGCCAGAAACTATCTTTTAACTTCGACCTGAAACATAACCGTACCGTGGGAATAAACGCTTTTGTAGGGTATATGTTCCGCCATAAAGAGTTCTTTACAGACCTGACCACCACATGGAACTATAATCCTTACCGGTTGGGAAGCGCCACCGTTTCCATCGGGAACGGCAATCCTACCTATAGCTCTTTGTTCGTAGACCAGATACAGGACAGCCTCAACAACCGGGGGATCAACTTTGAAGATATCTCCGTGAAATACTACAGGGATTATTATCTGAAATTGTTTAACACGCTTGAAATAACCAACGGCCTTCTGCTACAGACCGGTATCGATTACCATATCAGGAAGAGTAAGGACAACATGAGCAAGTTGCGCTCCGCCACACCCGACAGTGAACCGATCGAAGATATGTTCGGCACCCGCAAATCATTTGCCCCCTTCGTACGTATCAGCTGGACCCCGCAGCAATATTACCGGTACGACGGACGGCAGAAGATCTATGAACGCTCGCCTTTCCCCACCTTCAAGCTGGAGTTGTCCCGAAGTTTCCAGCATATTCTGGGGAGCACCTCGGAATACAACCGCATTGAGTTTGATATCAGCCAGAATATCCCGTTCGGATTGCGACACTCGCTCCAGTATCACGTGGGTGCGGGCAAGTTTATCAACCAGAAAACGGAATATTTCGCCGACTTTGTCTATTTCTCCAAAAGCAACTTCCCCGAAAACTGGGACGATGGTCTGGGCGGCATTTTCAACCTGCTGGGCCGTGACCTCTATAATGCGTCCGACTCATATATCCAGGCGCATGCCATGTTTGAAACGCCTTTCCTGATACTGAAAAATATTCCGTTCGTGTCAGACTTTGCCGAAAATGAACGGATCTACCTGAGTCATCTGTATACACCGCAGATCGTCTCCTATAGCGAACTCGGGTATGGCATCGGCAACCGCTTTTTCAATGCAGGCTTCTTCTGCTCGTTCCACAAGGCAGCGTTCAGACAATTAGGAGTGCGCGCCGCGTTTGAATTCTAAGAAAGGGGTTAGGTGCCTCCTGGCGGAACTGGCTGATCAATAGAATCTCCCTGTTGGGATGCAACACCGGTCTGACAAAAAACAGCCCAGCACCATAACATTTTCTGGTAAATTTATATAATTTTCAAAATACTATCCACAAAATAAAAAATTCAGCGGAGTAAAAAACCGTTTTATAGAGGAAAACCGGAGCCAGAGGGGTGTATAGGGGATATGGGATAAAGAATGAGAGAGTTAAAATAAAATTTAGTATATTTGCAGTCTAAAGCATTTGAAAGTGTACAACAACCCCCATTTCGTTAAGTGAGAGCGGAAACAAAGCTTGCTTTGGATGCCGCACGCAGAAATAGTTTAAATTTATTGAAAAGTTAAACGGCTGATGATCTGTTTTCCCAACGCGAAAATCAATGTAGGGCTCCATATTGTTTCCCGCCGGACAGACGGCTACCACAATCTGGAGACCATTTTTTATCCTATCGGGCTGAAGGATGCATTAGAAATCATACCTGCACCGGAAACCGGATTGGAAAGACCGGCAGAGGTTCCGGGCTCTGCCGGAAGTACCGGATCAACGGCGGCGGGCCAGGGACTTTCTTCCCGGAAGTTCCGTTTTTTTCAAACCGGCATTCCGATCGGGAACGCTCCGGAAAATAACTTAGTGATCAAGGCGCTGAATCTGATAGCAGCAGAAAAAAAACTCCCGGAAATAGATATCCACCTGCTTAAAAAGATCCCGTCCGGTGCGGGATTGGGCGGCGGCTCCTCAGACGCCGCTTTTATGCTCGGGCTGCTCAACGATACTTTCAGTTTAGGATATTCAAAAGAGGAACTGATATTGCGGGCCGCCAGCCTGGGGGCCGATTGTCCTTTCTTTATCCTGAACCGGCCCGCTTTCGCTACCGGCACCGGCGACAAACTGGAACCCATAGAGTTAAACCTGAGCAACTATACGCTCCTGTTGGTAAAACCGGATATTATGGTTTCCACCAAAGAGGCTTACGCGATAATCACCCCTCAAAAACCGGATTTGCCGCTGAAGGAGATCGTCCGGAAACCGCCGGAAACATGGAGAGAACTGCTGAAAAACGACTTCGAGCCTCCTGTTTTCAAAAAATTTCCCGAAATTTGCAGGATCAGGCAGCAGCTTTATGAAATGGGAGCTGTATATGCTTCCATGAGCGGGTCGGGATCGTCGGTCTTCGGTCTTTTTGAGAAGGAACCCGCTTGGCAGGGGGTATTCAGCGGACATTTCGTATGGAGTGACAAGGGAGAATGTGACTGATGTGACGAATGTGACAAACAGTCCTGGCTCTTGGCTCTTAAAGTCTTTGTTCTTGATTCTTTATTCTATTAAATATGAGACGACATTCTTTTTGTTACATCATTGCCGCACTATTGCTGGTAATAAATGCAAAGGCACAGCAGCCGCTGATGCCGCAGAAGCTTTATTCTTTCGATCCGATCCCGGTACGGAAGCCGGTAATGCTGGATAGTGTGAACCTTGACAACACCGCCTTTTCGGACGAACAACTTCTCTCCTATCCTGTCTCTTTTCCGGGACAGGAACGGTTTGCCACTGAACTGACCCCGGACACGGCCGGATTTTTTACTCTTCCGAAACCGCAGCAGGGAGAGGCGTTGCAGTTGTTTTCCCTGTTTGTCTCCGGCGACCGTTACGGCAAGGGAAAGATCACGGTGACATCGCCCAATCCGCTGGAGTTGTGGGTCGATAACGTGAAACGGGCGACCAAGACACAGGTGAACGACAGCCTGCACCAAGCGGGATCGGTGGATACGAACCTGAACGGATTTACCAACAATACGCGCATTGTGATCAAGATGCTTACCTCGGCAGAGTATAAGGCCGACCCTGCCGTGAAGATCGGGTTGAAACCCGATGAGAAAGACTCCCTGCTTACCTATACATTTAATAATACAGACAAACGAAGGATCAATATAAAAGATATTCTGGAAGGGAAAAGGGTAAACAGCGCATCCATCTCACCCAGCGGACGGTTCGTGCTGCTGAGCCTGCGGGAGACCCAACCCGGCGGCAACGGCCGCAATTATACGGAGATCTACGATGCAAAACAAAAACGGACGATCCTTTCGGAACCAGGCGACAGAACACAACTGAACTGGATGCCCAAATCGGACCTGCTCTACTATGTGGCCGACGAGAACGAGGAACGGACGCTCTACACACTGGATCCGCTGACGGCGGAAATAAAAATCATTGCCGAAGGGCTGCCGAAGGAGAATTTCCATATGGCTCCCGACGAGCAATCGCTCTTCTTCTCTTCAAAGAAGAGTATCACCCTCAGCAATCCCGGCGGACTGAAACGGTTGATCGGGATCGACGACAGGCAATCGAGCTACCGCGACCGTTACTACCTCTACCGGCATTTCTTCGATACGGGACTTACACAACAACTCACTTTCGGACGGAAGACGGCATCGCTCAACGATGTGACGAACGATATGAAATACCTGCTCTTTTCAACCTCCGAAGAGGATCTCTCGGAACGTCCTTTCCGCAAGAGTTCGCTCTATAGGCTGGATATGGAGACCATGGAGGTAGATACCATCTGGAAAGATGAGGCTTTCGCCTACTCCGCCCAATTCTCGCCCGACGGGAAACAACTGCTGATCCATGGCGCTCCCGAAGCATTCGGCGGTATCGGGCTTAATATCAAACAGGGGCAGATTGCCAACAGCTACGATACACAGTCGTTTATTATGGATCTGTCCACTAAACGGGTGGATCCGGTGACCAGAAATTTTGACCCTACCATCAGCGCACAGGAGTGGAATCCACAGGATAACTACATCTACTACCGGGCGGAGGAAGGCGACCGTGTGAATATGCACCGCTATGATCCGCAACGAAAAAAATTTGATAAATTACCCCTCAAAGAGGATGTGATCCGCTCGTTCAATATTGCCGAAAACGCAGCATGGGCGACCTACACGGGCGTGAGCACATCGAACTCGAACCGGAGCTATCTGCTGAACCTGAAAACGATGGAATCGATCCTGATCTCGGATCCCTATGCGGAACGGCTGAATAAGCTGGAATTGGGTGAGGTAAAGGATTGGCAATTCACCAGCTCATCCGGCGACGTCATCGAGGGACGCTATTATCTGCCTCCCCACTTCGATCCGCAGAAAAAATATCCGCTGATCGTTTATTACTACGGCGGAACGAGTCCTACGGCACGGACCTTCGAAAGCACTTATCCGCTACATGTCTATGCCGCCCAGGATTATGTGGTCTATACACTGCAACCGAGCGGAACCACCGGCTACGGGCAGGAGTTCTCTGCGCGCCATGTGAACGCTTGGGGCGACCGGACGGCCGAGGAGATCATAGAAGGAACCAAAGCATTTGTTGCCTCCCACCCCTTTGTGGACGGAACAAAGATCGGCAATATCGGCGCATCGTACGGCGGCTTTATGACGCAGTACCTCATCACCCGGACCGACCTGTTCTCCGCTTCGGTATCGCATGCCGGCATCAGTAATATCACCAGCTACTGGGGCGAAGGGTACTGGGGTTACTCTTATAGTTCAGGAGCAAGCGCGGGAAGTTACCCCTGGAACAACCCTGATCTCTATGTGAAACAAAGCCCGCTCTTTCATGCCGATAAGATCAAGACCCCGTTGTTATTGTTGCACGGCACAGCCGACACCAACGTGCCTATCGGTGAAAGTATACAGATGTATAACGCCCTGAAGCTGCTCGGCAAGGAAGTGGAATTTATTCAGGTGGAAGGTGAAAACCATGCTATCTACGATTACGACAAACGGATCGCCTGGAATAACGCTATCTACGCCTGGTTCGCCAAATGGCTGAAAAAAGACCCCCGCTGGTGGGATTCGATGTTCCCCAATGAATAAGGTGGAACGGCGGTTTATTGATTTAACGATTGGTTAATTTCATAATTTAACGATCCTGAAATCTGAAATATTGAAATATACAATATGGATCTGAAAAAACTTTGCAATGAGGTAAAAGAACTTGCACTCTCTACGGGTGCATACCTGAAAACGGAGCAGGCTGCCCTGAAGAAGAAAGATATTGAATTAAAGGGAGCCCGCAATTATGTGACCTATATCGATAAAGAGGCGGAGAACCGGTTGGTAGAGGGATTGAGCAGGCTGCTTCCCGAAGCGGGATTCCTCACGGAAGAGGAGACGGTGGTGTTTGCACAGAGAGAGTACACATGGATCATCGATCCGCTGGACGGCACTACCAATTACGTGAACGGCGACTCGCCCTTCTCGTTAAGCATTGCCCTGATGAAAAGAAAAGAGATTATCCTGGGTGTGGTATATGATCCGCTGGCCGAACAAATGTACTGCGCCGCGGAAGCAGGAAAAGCCTTTTTGAACGATATTCCGCTGGAAGTGAGCAGCCACTCCACCCTGGAGAACGGATATATCGGATTCGGCATCCCGTACAGTCTGAATGAAAGGGGGGAACAGATACTCAGGAATGCCATGAAGCAGTTCCGCCAATGCAGTTTCCGCATCAAGGGATCGGCGGCCCTGGAGATCTGTTACGTGGCGGCAGGGATCAGCGACACTTATTTCCATAGCGGTCTCTCACCGTGGGATGTGGCTGCCGGAGCATTTATCCTACAGTGCGCCGGAGGGAGATGTTCCGATTTTTCAGGCGGCGACAACTACATTTTCGGCAGGGAACTGGTAGCTTCGAACGGCGCCCTCCATCAGGAAATTATGGAAACCATCATAAACGGGAATTAATGTGAACAAAATAGATTATTTTTGTTTCTCTTTTTTACCGATCCATTCAATATTTATATATATACGGCGATGACAACAGATATTAAGCAAATAGGCGAACGGATAAAAGGGTTGCGCGACG
>NZ_CALNAT010000006.1 GCF_937873925.1 uncultured Proteiniphilum sp.
GGGTGTGAACGACCGCACCAAACACCTTTTTGAAAGTCTGTGGCCGTTGCCGCAGGGGGTTTCCTACAATTCCTATATTATCAGGGATGAGAAAACGGTACTAATCGATACCGTAGATATTTGCTACTCGGATCTTTTTATGCGTAAGATCCGGTCGGTGTTGGGAGATAACCCTATCGACTATCTTGTGGTGAACCACATGGAGCCCGACCATTCAGGTTCTATCGAATTCCTTGTTTACAAATATCCGAACATCCAAATCATAGGAAACAAACGGACCATTGAAATGCTGAAAGGATTTTACGGGATAACCGATAACGTGATTGAAGTGAAAGACCTGGATGAAATGAACCTGGGGAAGTATACGCTTCAATTTTATATGACTCCCATGGTGCACTGGCCGGAGACGATGATGACCTATGTCAGGGAAATGAAAACCCTGTTCAGCGCCGATGCTTTCGGTACTTTCGGTACACTCGACGGTGGCGTACTGGATACGCAACTCTGTCCCGAAAGATATAGCGACGAGATGATCCGCTACTACTCCAATATCGTAGGAAAATTCGGTTCTCCCGTGCAGACCGCCCTGAAAAAACTGGCCAACGTCGGTATCGATGCCATCTGTTCCACCCACGGGCCTGTATGGACGGTTCCGGAAAATATAACCAATGTAGTAGCACTCTATGACAGGCTGAGCCGCTACCATGCCGATGCAGGACTGGTCATCGCTTACGGAAGCATGTACGGACACACCGAAGAACTGGCTGAGATCATCGCAGGTGAGGCTGCCGGGAACGGCGTGAAAAACATTGTGATGCACAATGTGTCGAAAAGCCACGAGTCGGATATCCTTCGCGATACATTCAAATACACGGGATTGATCATCGGATCACCGACCTATAATAACAAACTGTATCCCGCTGTCGATAGCTTGGTTTCCGCCCTGCAAAACCGCAATCTGAAAAATCGTTTCTTCGGTTATTTCGGTAGTTTTACGTGGGCCGACGCTACTGCCAGACAACTTGAAGCTTTTGCCGGATCGATGGAATTCGAGGTGGTGGCAGAGCCTGTGATCATGAAGCAGGCGATGCTGGCCGATGTGGTGGAGAAAGCCCGCTGTTTAGGCCGTGCCATGGCGCAAAAAATTATATCGGGAGCAGAAGTGGTTCCAAACAATACATCTAACTGTCAATAAATAAAGAAACATGAGACTTATTATTCAGCCCGATGCCGATCTGATGGCGCAATGGGCAGCGAATTACATTGCCGCAAAGATCAACAGAGCAAAACCATCGGCAGAAAAGCCTTTTAAATTGGGATTACCTACCGGGTCGTCGCCCCTGAAAACCTACAAGGCGTTGATCAAATTGTACGAAACGGGGCAGGTGTCGTTCGAGAATGTGATCACGTTCAATATGGACGAATATATCGGATTGCCGGCAAATCACCCGCAAAGTTACCATACTTTTATGTGGGATAATTTCTTCAGCCATATCGATATTAAAAAGGAAAATGTACATATCCTCGACGGGATGGCGGAAGACCCCGAAGCCGAATGTGCTGCCTATGAACTGGCGATAAAGGATGCGGGAGGTATCGATCTTTTCCTCGGTGGGATCGGCCCCGACGGGCATATTGCATTCAATGAACCGGGATCTTCGCTCAATTCGCGTACAAGGGTGAAAACGCTCACCACCGATACGGTGATCGCTAACTCCCGCTTTTTCGACAACGATGTGAACAAGGTGCCCAAAACGGCGCTGACGGTAGGAGTGGGTACGGTACTCGATGCTAAGGAGGTGCTTATTTTAGTCAACGGGCACCACAAAGCCCGTGCGCTCTATCACGCCGTAGAGGGCTCCATCAATCAGATGTGGACGATCAGTGCCCTGCAGTTGCATGAAAAAGGGATCATCGTTTGCGATTACGATGCCTGCGCCGAACTGAAAGTGGGTACTTACAAGTATTTCCTGGATATTGAGCATGATAACCTGAATCCCGATTCACTGCTATAGTGTGTCGGTTGACTATTTCTAAATAACCATTACAGGTTTATGAGACAAAAAAGTGTGGGTTCCGGCCTGCTCTTTTTTTGTGGGCGCCTTAACGTTTTTACTTGATATTTAACAAGTTCCCTCTAGTATAAGATGAACAAGACCTGTTTATTGTTTGTTTACCGAGAAATCACAGTATCAATCGCAGCAAAAATGAACAAGGTAAAAAAACGATTTCTTCTGATTCCGGGTATACTGTTTATACTGATTCCTTTTCTCGTTTTTTCGGGAAACAGGAAAAACGAAGCAGAGATAAAAGTAGTTGATTTCAAGCAGCTTCAACCTATGTTGCAGCAGGAAGACGACACGATATATGTGGTGAATTTTTGGGCCACATGGTGTGCACCCTGCATCAAAGAGATACCTTATTTCGAACAGTTCGGCGAAAAATACCGTGACAGGAATGTAAAGGTTCTTATGGTAAGCCTCGATATGGCGAACCAATTGAAAACGAAACTGATCCCTTTCATTGAAAAGGAAAAGATGAAAAATGAGGTGATCCTTTTAGATGATCCTAAGTTCAATGATTGGATCCCCCTCGTGGACAAGAACTGGACCGGCGCTATACCTGCTACGCTCGTCTATGGAAACGGGTTCAGGAAATTTTATCCGCAGGAACTCACTTTGGCTGAACTGGAAGAGATTGTCCAGCCTCTATTGGCTAATTAACATTTTAAAATGACAGTAACAATGAAACAATTTTTAATTTTATCCGTTTTGGTGTGGAGTGTGTTATCGCTAAACGCACAACCTATCGCAGTCGGTTCCGTTGCTCCCGATTTTTCCCTGAAGAATATCGACGGTACCACCGTCTCTTTGTCCGATTACTCGAATGAGAAAGGAGTGATGGTGATTTTCTCATGCAATCCCTGCCCTTATGTGCAGGCTTATGAAGACCGTATGATCGCACTGCATAACGAGTTTGCCCCGCAAGGGGTTCCCGTAGTGTTTATCAACCCGAACGATCCGGTACAGCAACCAGCCGACTCTTTCGAAGAGATGCAGAAAAGAGCCGGTGAGAAAGGCTATCCTTTCCCTTATCTGGCAGATGAAGAACAACAGGTATACCCGGCCTACGGCGCCACGCGTACTCCCGAGATATTCCTGTTGAAAAATGAAGGAAACGGACGATTTGTGGTAGTTTATACCGGAACCGTCGATGATAATTATCAGGATGCAGCAGCCGTAACAGTGCCTTACGCAGCTAACGCAGTACGTACCCTATTGGCCGGCAACACTCCTGACCCCGCTACAACAGTGGCTGTCGGATGCGGGATAAAAGCAAAGAATTAGTAGTTTTGGGTTATCAGAACGCAGAATAAATAATGCGGAATTTATCCGCCGGACCGATCCTCCTTTCGGGGAGGAGATGCAGGTTCCGGCGGATTTTTTTTCAATGGCTGATATTGTCCTTTGGCCTAATGCCACAGGCCTCTCCGCTAGGTTCATCCCCGGAACGATACCATATATCGCTGTAATCATCGGGGCGCCTGCGGAATTTGGCGAGGATATAGGAACATGAAGGGATTACCCGATAACCTTTCTCCCGTGCATAGTTGACCATCTCATCGAATAACCTTCCGGCAATGCCCTGTCCTTCCAGTTCGGGACGTACGCCAGTATGATAGGCGTTCAGCAGGTTATTTTTTACCTCGAAATCGAGTTCGGCAATTTGTCGCCCATCCTGCTCAATGAAAAAACTGCCACCGTTGTCTTCGTTTATTCTGAATTGTATATCCATAATCATTCAATTTTAATTTGTGACCTGTTTGTGATCTGTTTATTAAAACAGATTCCTCTCCTGATTTGTTGAATTCTGAAGTTATTTACTTGTTAAACAAGAAAAAAGATAGAAGAAATACGGATTATTATGGTAGTGTTAAAAGTGATATTCTTAGCGTTTGGAAATGAGCATTTTGTAGCTTATTTCAAAAAATATTATGAAAAAAGATATTATTTTTTGTATGGAATGAACAAAAAAGCATTACTTTTGTTTTTGAAATATAAATTAATAAAGGCAAAACGATAGTGAAAATATTCCTGCAGCATACAGCCGCAACAATATGTAATACTTCAGTAAAAAAGGGGTGTTGCATGTGTATGTGTATGGACATGTGTATGTCCTTCAGGCGATGTTGTATCGGAGTAGAATAAAAGAATGCCCATAAGATATTACTTTTAGTATAGAAACTCTCCTGGTACAATAAAAACCAGGAGAGTTTTTTATGTCCATTTATCGACGAGAAAAAAATAAAATAATCATATGAATATAAATTTTATCCAATATAATAATACTTGTGCTGCAGGTTGTATGACGATGTGTTGTTGTATGTCTATGGCTATGTGTATGGACGGGAGGCATATTGTATTGGATAGGGGAAAGTAAGAATCTCATATAAAACAGAGAAAGTATAAAAAACTCCACCGATACAGCTTCGGTGGAGTTTTTTTTATCAATATTAATTATTTAAAACGAATGACAATGAAAAAGTTTAGATTTATTAGATTATCATTAGTAGTTGCTGTATTGTTTTCAACAAACGTTATAGCCCAACAGAATCCCAAAGAGGTGATATATATAAAGAGTGCCCGGTTTGCCACACCACTTATAGAAAAATGGGCTTCCGAGTACCAAAAAGCGAACCCCCAGATAGAAGTCAAGTTTGCGGGAGGGCAATCATCCGAAGGAGATATCGATTTAAGTTTTATCAGTTCTGACAACGAAGGCAGAACAGAAAATGGAAATCAAGTTGTATCATATACCGGACGATACGCTTTGCTCCCGGTTACGAATGCAAACAATCCCTTGTTGAACGAGCTTGACCGTAAAAGATTGAATGGTAAAATGTTAGAGGATCTGTTTTTTAATAACGACATTCTCGATGAAAATCCTGAGCCGTCGAATAAACAAAAACATGATATAACTATCTATTCGGGTACCAATATTACCTCCTTTGCGGGGGTATTTGCTTCTCACTTCGGATATTCTACTGCTGATATCAGAGGAAGAAAAATATCGGGCGACGACATTTTTCTTATGAACGCCATACAGAAAGATCATACGGGTATCACCTTTAATAATCTCAGCTATATTTTCGATATTGAAACACGCGGATTGAAAAACGGCTTAGCCCTTATTCCTTTAGATATAAAAAAAGAACAACGTGAAATATTGCAGCAAGCCGATATCGACAAGGCAATAACCCTGCTCGAAAAAGAAAGGATATCGCTCATTCCTGTTGAAAATATAGGATTCGTGTATCAGGAGAATAATATTCCGGCGAAAAGATTTTTGAAATGGATCCTCTCGGAAGGACAAAAATACAATCAGGAATACGGTTTTCTTAAGGCAGAAGAAACCATTCTGTCGGCTCAGTTGAAAGAGATTGAGGATTTGCTTCTTACAGCTTCTTTCTGAGTTATTTAATAATAAGGGGAATATATAAAAATATCATTCGTTGCAACAAAAAAGATAAGCGCTCCCATTAGCCAATTGCAGTCGGACGCGGAAGCGCTTATATTCACTCTAAAAAATTAGAATATGACAAATATATCACTTTTTTATAAGAACACACGATTGTCCCTCATATCAAAAAAAGATATTTACGTTTTTTTAATCCTTCTTTTGTGTTCTTTCAGTACTTATGGGCAGGAAACGATACGGGGTACAGTCGTTGATAAAGAGAATCAACCGCTTCCCGGAGTTGCAGTTGCTGTAAAATCGACCACAAACGGAACGGTAACCGATATAGACGGGAATTTCAGTTTTACCACAGACCAATCACTTCCGCTTACCTTGACGGTTAGCTTCCTGGGATACAGAACACAGGAAATTGATGTGTATGAGGCAAATGAAATCATAACAGTAATATTGTCGGAAGATATTAATTATCTCGATGAAGTGGTTGTAGTAGGTTATGGTACAGCCAAAAAGTCCAGCTATACCGGATCGGTCGCTGTTGTTGGAGCCAGAGAGTTGGAAAAATTGGAAATTACTTCTGTCGGGAAGGCTTTACAGGGGACGGTGCCGGGACTTCAGTCAGTTTCTTCCGCGGGCCAACCCGGTAGTGATGCTTCGCTATATGTGCGCGGGATAGGTTCGGTCAATGCTTCCACATCGCCACTGTATGTTGTGGATGGTGTCCCCGGAGCAAATCCCAATCAGATAAGCGGGAAAGATATTCAGTCGATATCGATATTAAAAGATGCTACTGCAAGCGCTCTTTATGGTTCGAGAGGCGCTAATGGCGTTATTGTCATCACAACCAAATCGGGAAACCTGAACACGAAACCGGTGGTCAATTTTTCGAGTAGTGTAGGATTTACAAGCCGTGCCGTCAAAGATTACGAGTATCTCTCTGCAAACGAATATTACGAATTGCAATGGGAGGCCTTGCGCAATACCCAGTCAGATCAGGGAAGAACGGCTGCGGAAGCTGCTCAATACGCGACCGACTACCTCGTTGACGGTGCGCTTAAAGTGAATATCTACGGGCCTCAATACCCAAATCCTGTCGGGACAGACGGTAAATTGGTCACCGGAGCAACTCCGTTGTGGAATGACGACTGGGGTAAAGCTATCTCACGACTTGGAATACGTCAGCAATACGATCTGAGTGTCAGTGGTGGAAGCGCTAATACAAGATACTTCCTGTCAGGAGGTTATTTGAATGAAGAAGGGTGGATAAGAACTGCTGAATACGAACGTTTCAATTTCCGTACAAACATACAATCGAAGATCAATAACTGGTTCGAGATCGGTGGGAATGCCTCACTTTCCTCGAGTTATCAAAGATCTCCTAACCAAAGCGACAGTAACACGGGAAACTTTGCCAATTTCCAGCGCCTTATTTCAAACATTTATCCGGTTTATGAACGCAATCCCGATGGTTCGTACGTGTTGGACGAAAACGGGAATAAAAAATGGGATTATGGCATATGGCGTCCTACTACGGCCGCCAGTGGAGTGAATATTCTTGGAAGTGCGGAACATGCCATATCAGGTAGTAAAACAGAGGCTGCTTTGCTCAGCACGAATTTCAATATCACTTTTCTGCCGGGTCTATTACTGAAGACGACTGCCAGTGTTGATTACAGAACAGGGAGTTCACACTCTTATTCCCATTCCTATTACAGTACCGGAGTAATATCGGAAGGTGCAGGCACGGCGAGCAGGAGCGCAAGCCGCACACTCAACTATACGGTGAACAGTTTTATCGATTATACTTTTGGTTTGGGCAAATCACATTCCTTTAATCTGCTTGCCGGGCCGGAAATATACGTAAATAATGTATCATCACTGTCTGGAAACCGTACCGGTTTCCAGGTGTTGGGGAAAACCGAACCTTCGGCAGGTTCCACAAGCGGTATTTTCTATGGAACTTCCGACAATTACCGGTTGGCAAGCTGGTTAAGTAAATTGGATTATGATTATCTTGACCGTTATCATTTTTCTGCGAGTTACCGTCGTGACGGTTCTTCCCGTTTCAGTAAGGAATCGCGCTGGGGAGATTTTTGGTCGGTGGGTGCTGCCTGGAATGTGAAAAAGGAGGGTTTTCTGCGGAGTGTGAAGGATATCGACAACCTCAACGTGCGTTTCAGTTATGGAGCGCAAGGCAACGACAATGTGGGGAATTATGCTTATGGCGGATTTTACGAGATTTATAACAGTTTGGATATGTTGGGATTGTTGCCGTCTGAACTTCCGACACCCGAACTGAAATGGGAAACAAATTTGAATCTCAACTTCGGGATAGATATCTCCCTGTTCGAGAACCGGTTGATCGCCCAGATCGATGTGTATAACCGGCAATCGAAAGATTTGCTCTTCGAAAAACCTCTTTCACCTTCTACGGGTTATAGCGGTATCAATGCCAATATCGGTTCGTTGAGTAACAGGGGGATCGATGGGCAAATAACCGGTACGCCGGTCCGGAATAAAGATTTCAATTGGGATATTACCCTCAACTTCGGACATTACACCAACAAAATAACCAAATTACCTCAGGAGGAAATACTTACAGGATCGATAGGACAATTCGGGAATACAAAGAAAATGGTAGAAGGCGGTTCGGTGTATGACTTTTACATCAAGGAATGGGCAGGAGTCAATCCTGAAAATGGTAAAGCCACCTGGTATAAAGATATTCTTGATGAGAATGGAAATGTCACGGGACGGACCGCTACCGAAGATCAAACCGAGGCGACACCCTATTTCCAGGGAAGTTCTCTGCCTGATTTTTATGGTGGTTTGAACAACCGGTTTTCCTACAAGGGTTTTGAATTGTCGTTCCTTTTATCGTACAGTATAGGCGGAAAGATATTTGATGGGGATCAACCGTTTATCATGCATCTGGGATATGCACCCGGCCGGAATTGGTCGAAAGAGGCGCTCACGCGCTGGACTCCGGAAAACACGGATACCGATTTCCCCCGCCTCTCTTATGTCTCCGATTCGTGGAATACGATTCCATCGACACGATTTTTGTATAGCGCTACGTATGCACGCCTGAAAAATGTTGTTTTTTCGTATTCGGTTCCACATAAACTATTGTCGAATTGGAATTTAGCAGATCTGAGACTATATCTCACAGGTGATAATATCCTGACTTTCTTCGGCCATAAGGGATTGGATCCCGAGCAGACCGTTTCCGGGTCAACGTACTACCGTTATCCCGCACAAAAATCATATTCATTGGGAATTAATGTCTCATTTTAATTAAGATAAGATTATGAAGCAGAAATTTTTATATATACCGGTTGCTTTGGCGCTATTTACATCAGCGCTGTTTACATCGTGCAACGACAGTTTTTTTGAAACTTCTCCGGCAACTCAAATTACCACACCGGAGGTTTTCTCTTCCGAGGATAATATCAGCGCCTTTATTAACGGCGCAATCCGTTATCTGATGGAAAACAGTACTTCCCAGGATAATCCGGGACTTCCTGCCATTTTTCTTACGCATGAAGTAATGGGTGAAGATGCTTTTGCACGCGACGGGCGTTATGGATTTCGTGATTCATATCCATACCGCGATCCGTTCGATAATACGACAAGACGTGCTTTGTTCTTCTGGACTTTACAATACACATCGATTGATCATGCGAACAATATAATTGCTAATATTGATATCGATGAGAGTACAAAACAGAGTATAAAACATCTCAAAGGGCAGGCTTATGCTTTACGCGCATACAATTACCTGAACCTGATACGTCAGTATCAGTTTACATATGTAAAAGATGCGAATACAAAAGCTATCCCCGTTTATACCGAGCCTACGACTCCCAATACCAGCCCCAATCCCCTGTCCACAGTCAATGATGTATATGATTTGATTATTAAAGATCTGACGGAGGCGGAGAAACTGCTTCCAGGATTTGAGCGTACAGTGAAGAACCGTCCCGATATTAACGTGGTGTACGGGTTATTTGCCCGTACCTATCTTACGCTTGAAAATTGGGAACTTGCAGCCGAGTATGCAGCCAAGGCACGTGCAGGCTATCCTGTTATGACGCCTAAACAATATACCGAAGGATTTAATGATGTGAGTAATCCGGAATGGATCTGGGGGCATCCACAAACCCAGACACAGAACAAAGGCGGCGCTTCATACCTGGCGTATATTGAAACAACGCCTTACACTACCGATGCCAACGGAACGAATCTGTATTACGGATACAACAGCATAATACCCGATCCTCACTTTATTGCATTATTTGACGACGGAGATATTCGTAAATCACTTTTTGAAATAGCAACGCAACCGGCAGAGGCCCTATACAGGCATTACAGGTATAAAAAATTCAGGAATAAATATCCCAATCATGATGGACATATTGTTTTGATGCGTTCTTCGGAAGTGCTCTTGATTGAGGCTGAAAGTAAAGCCCGGTTGAATGATATAAGCGGCGCCGTTGAAACGCTGAATGAATTGCGCCGTAACAGGGGGCTTTCTAATCTGTCGGCAGCGGATTTTGACAGGGACGGTATCATTGAGGAGATCCTGCTCGAACGTCGACGGGAACTTTGGGGTGAAGGTTTTCGTCTGTATGATATTTTACGTTTACAAACAGCGCCCGTCCGCCGGGAAACAACGGAGACGTTTGTTGATGATGAGGGCAGAACGGTGGCAGTGAGAGGCCATTGGATCACTAAATTCCCCGACGGCAGTGATTTGACTCCGAACAGTAAATATTATCTTTTCCCAATCCCTTTAAATGAGATCAATAACAACCCAAATTTAGACCAATAATGTGATTTAATAATTACTAATCAACAAATCGTTAAATTAACTATATTCAGGTTCCATACTATCATAATAAAAAAATAAACGTATGAAGAAGAACTTATTATTAATCGCGATAGTTTTTGTGGCATTATCATGTAAGGACAAAAACAATTTTACGCTCAACGGTAGTGTCGAAGGCGTGCAGTCGGGTAAGGTCTATTTGCAGAAATTCAGTAACAAAACATTCTTTGTAATAGACTCCGCAGAAATAACAAACGGAAAATTCCACTTTTCCAAAGATATACCACTTCCTGAGATTTACGGATTGACATTGGACACATTGAAAAATTCCTACCTCGTCTTTTTCGATGAGAATCCGGTAACGGTGGTGCTTGATTCGTCTCGTTATTATCGCAACACGAAAGTAGAAGGTTCGAAGTTGCAGGATCTGTTTGTGGAATACAAAGCACAGCGCCATGTGCAGATCGACTCGTTTATCCGCCAACATCCCGCATCGCTGGTATCGGCTTACGCCCTTTATCGTGATTTTTCCTACCGGTTGTCGCCCGAAGAGATCAAATCGAATATTCAGTTGCTTGATCCTTCTTTATGGCAAACGCCATACGTGCAGACATTGGAAGAATTGGTAGGTACACTCGAAGTAGTGGCGATCGGTAAGCATGCACCCGACTTTACAGTGAGTAATACGGAAGGGAATGCGGTAAGATTTTCAGACTATTTGGGAGAAGAATATGTGTTGCTTGATTTTTGGGCGTCATGGTGCGGACCTTGCCGCAGGGCAAATCCGGGTAAAGTGGCTGCGTATAGTAAATACAAGGACAAAGGCTTTAGCGTTTTTTCCGTATCTCTTGACAAAAGCAAAGACAAATGGTTGGAAGGCATTGAAAAGGATAACCTCACCTGGACGCATACTTCCGACTTGTTGCACTGGGATAGTGAACCTGCAAAATTATACGGCGTGAGAGCTATTCCTGCTAATTTCCTGATAGACAAAAACGGCATTATCGTCGCCAAAAATCTCAAAGGAGACGATCTGGATAAAACTTTGGATGATCTATTGGCGAAAATCGAAAGTTGAAAATTGAAAGTTGAAAATTAGGGGTTGTTGGTTGATGATTGACCATCAGTTGGTTGAGGAATTGTTAAATCGCCAAATCATTAAATCCTCAAATCAAAAAATGTCTCTTAAGAAACAAAATTTTCAAGTGTTTCAACTCATTTTTTGAACGGATAAAAACGTTCTGGAATGCTTGGTTCTAAAAGAAATTGTATGAAACGAGCATGATAACTGTTCTCATACAAGAACATGACTAAAAGCGAGTTCCATATGACACCATTGAACTATTTGCGTTAAACCAGACGAGCAGAAGATAAGCTTGCTTATATTATGCCGTGGTGAGCAAATATCTAACTTTAGTGAAATAAATAATTTTAGTCATATGAAAAAAGTAATAACGACAATTATTGTATCAGTTGCTGTACTGTTGTCTGCTCATGTGAAAGCAGAGAAAACTGATTATTTCTTTTCTCCGGAAATAATATTCGATTCTGAAATTCCGACTCCCGAAGTGTTTTTAGGTTATGAAATCGGTAGTAGGGTCACCGAACACAGCAGGATAAATGCATATTACGAGAAACTTGCCGGACTCTCGGAGAGGACTTCACTAATAGAGATCGGACAGACTCACGAAAAGCGTAAATTGTATGTTCTGATCGTTTCATCTCCCGAAAATATAAGAAATCTGGACAGATATAAAGAAGTACGGCAGAGAGTTCGTCAGGGAGAAAAGCCGGACAGCCCGCTAATCGTCTTTTTGGGAAATACGGTACATGGCAACGAAACTTCTTCCGCGGAGGCGGCGTTGCTGTCTGCCTATTATTTCACAGCCGCACAAAACGATTTTGTAAAGAAACAGCTTGAGGAGGGGATCTATTTTATTGACCCTGTACGTAATCCCGACGGACAGGAACGTTTTGCTTCGTGGGTAAACTCGAATACAAGCGTAAATAGCTATAATATTTCCCAGTTCGACCGTGAGCATACAGAGGGTTGGCCCAGAGGTCGCGGAAACCACTATTGGTTTGACCTCAACCGCGATTGGGTGAATATCGTGCACCCCGAAAGTAAGGCACGTGTAGCCCTATATCAGGACTGGTTGCCTCATGTGCAGGCAGACCACCATGAAATGGGAACAAACAGCACCTTCTTTTTCGAACCGACCGATCCCGATGGGAATGAGAGCCGCTTTGTGCCGCAATCGACCTATCAGCTTAACCGGCTTTTTGCCGATCATTACGCCAAAGCGTTGGATAAAATCGGCTCCTTTTATTACACAAAAGAATCCTACGATAATAAAAACCCGAATTTCGGTTCTACTTATCCCGACTATAACGGAGGGATAGGAATCCTTTTCGAGCAAGGATCGTCGAGGGGCTTGCAGCAGGAATCTGAAAACGGGATTGTGACGCTTCCCTTTACCGTACGGAACCAACTGGTGACAAGCATAGCGACGGTTGATGCAGCCATTGCACACAGAGACGCCTTGTTCGATCTTCAAAAGGAATTCTTCACTCCTCCCAGAGGGAGAGAAGCAGCGAAATCATATATTATCGGCGATACCTATGATCTGTCCAGATTGCATAAATTCGTTCAACTGTTGCTCGACCACCGTCTGGAAGTGTACGAAAATGCAAACGATCTCACGATAGACAGTGTGAAATACGAAAAGGGAAAATCCTACATTATTCCGGCAGGTCAACCTAACAGCGCACTGGTAGGAATTATCTTCGACGATATAAAAGATTATGACGATGCCTCAAAATTGGGTTACGGAGCCGGGTTTTCCATAGCCTATTCCACCGGACTTTCTTATAACGTAACAACCTCTTCATCGCGGGGAGCAAGGGTGCAGGCATCACCCCAAGTATATACCGGCAGTTTGCAACCTTCGGAATATGCCTACCTGGTGGATTATCGTGACTCAAAAAGCCAACAATTGCTTTTCAGCCTTTTGGAGAAAGATATTCTGGTTAAATCGGCTTTTCAGCCTTTCTCCATAAACAGCGATAAAGGTGTGAGAGATTTTTCATACGGTAGTCTGCTTATTCCCGTAAAAAATCAGACTCTCTCTTCCTCCGGGTTATATGCGATATTGAAAGAACTGGGGGAACAGGAAAAAGTGGATATTATTCCTGTCTCTACGGGATTTAATGTGAAGGGAGTCGACTTAGGCAGCAGTGCTTTCAAACGGATAGAAAAACCCAAAGTATTGGTCGTGACCGGAGGCGATGTCTCATCGCTTGAAGCCGGCGAAGTGTGGCATCTGTTCGACCAGCAATTGAAATATCCGTTGGTACGCGTCGATTTCAACCTTTTCGGACGGGTTCCTCTGCATGAATTCAATCGGATCGTTTTTGTAAGCGGAAATTATTCGTTTTTGAATGAACCGGAGGTCGAAAACTTAAAAAATTGGGTTAGGAACGGAGGTACGCTTATCACCCTTAACGGAGCTTCCCGATGGGCGGTAAACAACAAAATAACTTCGGCAAAATTAGTAGAAAGACCTGATACTGCCGGACAAAGGCAAGACACAGGTGTTTCGTTCCGTTCGTTCGGAAGGTTCCCTACATCCATATTCCAGACTAAAATAGATCTGGAACACCCACTGGCTTTCGGTCTGACAAGCGAGAAACTGCCGGTAGTGCGTGAAAGTACCTTGTTTCTTGCTCCTTCATCCAATGCAGTATCCGTATATACCGACGATCCCTTGTTGAATGGTTATATCTCTTCCGAACATCTGGAAAGTCTGAAAGGTTCCGCCTCTATCCTGGCGAATAATTCCGGCAGGGGGAGCGTAATCCTATTTGCTGAAGATCCGTTGTTTCGGGGAATATGGGATGGAACAAGCCGTACCTTTGTGAATGCGGTTTTGTTCGGGAACATTATTTCAGGCAGGTAGGACAGCCGGTTTTCCTATCCGTTTCATATAAATGATTTGTTAATAATGGAATAACTCTTAGGGAAGAAAGCAATATTCAGATAAAAATTACGATCTTATGAATAAAAAAAGTATTTCAAAAAATCATGTAAATGAAAAAGTTGTGAGGCTTATTGCTGCACAGGTGATCCTTCTCACACTGATCACATTGCTGACAGGATGGACATGGCTGGCGCTCTTTTTAACCGCCGATTTTGCTTTGAGGGCTTTTACACGCATACCTTCACCGCTGGCTGTCATTGCCAAAGGATTAGCAAAAGCATTCGGATTAACGCCGAAACCTATTTTCGCACCGCCCAAAAGATTCGCGGCAGGCCTGGGGTTTGCATTCTCATTGGCCATTGCGGTATTCCTGTATCTTCACTATCCGGTAGCCGCTTATGTTACAGGAGGAATATTGATTGTTTGCGCTACGCTGGAGGCTGTTTTCAACATTTGCCTGGGATGCTATGTGTATAATTGGATCGTAGCTCCTATTGTCAATAGGAATACGGAAAGAAGAAAACAGGTAGTGAAATGATTGCTATCAGGAATATTTCCAATACATTTTATCAGACAAAAGAACCTTTCAGGGGTATGAATATATATTTTATCCACTATAACGGTAATACTTGCACAGCATGCTGTATGGCGATGTGTTGTTGTATGCCTATGTATATGTATATGTATATGTATATGGCCGGGAAGCGTATCGTATTGGATAGGGGAAAGTAGTATTATCGCAAAATAGAGAAAGCATAAAAAAAACTCCACCGATACGGCTTCGGTGGAGTTTTTTTTAAAAATTTCGTATAAATATTCACAAGTAAAACAACTATAAAATTATGAGCCTATGATGAAACAATAGAATAGTATCCAATTTAATTTCGGGAAATTTTTTAATACTGAAATAACAACAGTATCCATTTAATAAAAATCAATTCGAAGATAAGCGCCTCCATAAGCCAATTGCAGTCGGACGCGGAAGCGCTTCTTTTCACTCTAAAAAGTTTTAGAATATGACAAATATATCACTTTTCTTTAAGAGGAGAGATATCCGGCCGGACACCGGGAAACGTTCTTGCGTTTTTTTTATAAGCTTATTTATAGCGATTGGCACTTACAGCCAGGTTTCGCTTCAAGGAATTGTTGTCGATGATGCACATGTCCCCATCGTCGGGGCAACGGTCGCGATACGATCGACTTCCACTGGCGTGATTACCGATATTGACGGGAAATTCAGCCTTGTCACCAAGCAGCCACTCCCCGTTACCCTTACGGTAAGCTTCCTTGGATACGGAACCCGGGAAGTCGACGTGTATGGAGCCGAATCACCCGTCCATGTGGTGCTGACAGAGGACTTTAACTATCTCGATGAGATAGTAGTAATAGGTTACGGCACCCAGCAGCGGAAAGAATTGACAGGCTCCATCGCTACTGTTTCGAAAGCGCATCTGGAATACAACGTGGCTCCTTCGGTGGATGCTTTGTTGGGCGGGGCAATAGCGGGGGTAAACGTGACACAGAGTTCGGGACAACCCGGTTCACCGGCAAATATACGCGTTCGCGGCGGCAACTCCATCAACGCGAGCAATGACCCGCTCTACGTGATAGACGGGTTTCTCTTTTTCAGCGACAACTCTTCCACGAAAGTAGGGATCGGGGGTATAGAAGGAGAATCCAACCCTTTGAACTTACTTAATCCTTCAGACATTGAATCAATAGAGGTGTTGAAAGATGTATCCGCGACCGCTATTTATGGCTCACGCGGCTCCAACGGTGTGATTCTTATCACAACCAAAAAGGGGCAAAAAGGACGAAGTTCGGTTAATTACCTCTACTCTTCAGGCTGGAGCCAATCGGCCAAAAAATTAGATTTACTCAATGCTTCACAATGGGCAAGAATGCAAAAGGATTACTTTCTCAACAAACCGGGATACAGTGATGCACAAATCGAGCAATTAGGTGGAGGGTACGATTGGCAGAATGCCGTTTTGCAAACGGGCTTCATTCAAAATCATTCGCTTACGATTAGCGGTGGAGAGGAGAAATCTCAATACTTCCTGTCGGGCAATTATCTTTCCCAGGAGGGAATCATTCTCAATTCGGGATTCGACCGCTTTGTTACCCGGATAAACTACGATAGAGACGTGTTTGACAATTTCAACGTGGGTGTAACCCTTACTGCCAACAAGAGTACCCAAAACAGTTTAACCACGTTTGAAGGAGTCAACTATAACAGTTCTCCTTACTCCAAGGGCATTGCCAATTCGTTGACTTACGCACTCTATATCCCCCCTGTCGTGCCGTTTTATAACAGCGATGGCAGTTATAATTACAACAATCCGTTCGAGTACGCCTATTTGCGTTATGTTGATAAAACGGCAAATCCCATCTCCGATCTTAAAAACAGTACGGCCAGAACAGTCAATACCGTTTTCCTTGGTAATTTCTTCGCCCGGTATTCACCCGTGGAAGGGCTGACGGCAAAAATCAATGTGGCAAGCAATATAAGCCATACCACGCAAAGCTATTTCTCGCCTTCTTATACCGCACTGGGGTTAGAACCCATAGGTATCGGCGGCATAGGAAATAAACGAGTAGAAATTCTACTATCTGAATTTACTTTGTCGTATGCAAAAAGACTGAAGGATATACATGCTTTCGATGCCTTGGCCGGCTTCACTTATCAGGATACGAAAACAAACTTCCTCACCACGATGAGCGCGGGCTTTACGAATGAAGAGTTAGGCGTGGATAATTTACAGGATGGTACACCTTATGGAGCACGACCGATTTTCAGCGGTTCTACAAAAGGTAAATTGTATTCGTTGCTCGGTAGAGTAAACTACTCGCTTCTCGAACGTTATCATCTTACGGCTAATTTTCGGAGTGATTATTCCACGCGTTTTGCAAAAAATTACAAGTGGGGTATCTTCCCCTCTATCGGGTTATCATGGAATATCAATGAAGAAGCATTTCTGAAAGATTTCAGGAAATTATCCAACCTGAAACTGCGTATGAGCGCCGGAAGCGTTGGAAATCAGGAGATAGGCAATTACGAATACATTCAAACATTGGAAGCCATACGGTACAACGGGGAAGTGGCTTACCGGGTGAACAACAGTGGTAACGAAGATTTAAAGTGGGAGACAACCACGCAATACAATATAGGTGTTGACGCAGGCATCCTGAACAACCGGATTACAGCTACGGCGGACCTGTACTACAAAAAGACCTCCGACCTGTTGCTGCGTGTTCCTCCAAAATTAGGAGAAGAGAACGAACAGTTAGTCAACGTGGGTAACGTCAGCAACAAAGGTATAGAGTTCTCAATAAACGGGGTACTCGTGGATAATCAACGGTTTAGATGGTCTCTGTCAGGTAACATCGCGCGGAATATAAACAAAATAACAAGATTGTACGACGATGTGACGGCTTTGGAACATGGTGTGGAAATCCTTCGTGTCGGGGAATCGCTCGGTTCGTTTTACGGGTTGGAATTTGCCGGCGTGGTGCAGAAAGATGAAGACGTCTCCGCACTTCCTACAACCCCGGCATATACCACTCTTCAACCCGGCGACCCGAAATTCGTCGATCACAATCAAGACAATCACATTGATAAAAATGACCGGATCGTGTTGGGCAGCAAACAGCCGGACTTTACCTATGGTTTTTCTTCTTCGTTCAATTACCGGAACTTTGATGTGTTCGTATTGTTCCAGGGCTCGGAGGGAAACAAAGTGTATAACCAACTGAGGCGCTACCTGGAAAGTCCGAACGATGCCTACAATGCGTCAGCCGCACTGCTCGACAGTTGGACGGAAACAAACCCGTCTAATACTGTTCCGAGAATCACCAATGTGCCACTATCTTCCGAATTGGACAGCCGTTATATCGAGGACGCCTCCTATTTGAGGTTGAAAACCCTGACATTGGGTTACAGCATGAATAAAATCCCGTTTGCCTCATCGAATTTTCCGCTGAAAGTCCGGATTTTTGCCACAGCTCAAAACCTGCTTACGCTGACCGGGTACAAAGGGTATGATCCCGAAAATTCAAAGGGCATTGACCTAGGTACTTACCCTATGGCGAGAACATTTTCCGTGGGAGCAAACGTGTCGTTTTAAATAAATGGTAAATAAATAATTTCTAAATGCAATCTGCCATTCATTCAATCAATTTATTATTAATAATTTAAAGTTTAAAAAAGATGAAAAAAAACTTTTTTTGCATTTTGACTTTCGTAGTCATAGCAGTTAGCACTATCATTCTGTCTTCGTGTGAAGGTAATGGACCTGATGACCCCGTGATAACGGGCGAATCGGTATGGAAAACAGATCAGGAAGCATTGGCGCAAGCAAATGCCATTTATCCTCCTCTGCAAAGATTAAGCTCTTCATATTCATTTTTGTTGGAGTCAGCAACGGAAAATACCATCAGCTTCGAAGGAGCGGATGATGCGGACGGGCCATTGGTAAGTCTTTTCAAGACGGACGTGAACAACTGGTACCCTACAAAAATATTTAATTATCTGTACGTGAGCGTCGGCGAAGCCAATCGTACAATTGAAAAAGCCGATTCCAGCAGCGTTACTCCAAATCTTTCGCAGGCAGTTATCGACCTTGCAAGAGCACGGGCGCAGTTTATTCGTGGGTTGAACTATCTGTATTTGACACAGTTGTGGGGTGAAGTTCCGCTTATTTTAAGCACAAAAGCAACGTCGGCGGAACAAACTACGCGCAAGTCCATCGATGAGGTTTATACCCAAATAGTAAAAGATCTGACGGAAGCGGAGGCTGCTTTGCCCGGGTACGATCAAGTTCGTTCTAATCCAAGTAAAGGTGCTGCCAATGCCATTCTGGCGCGTGCATACCTGCAATGGGCCGGCAAACCTCTTCCACAAAGTGAAGTAGCCGCCATTGCCACGAGTAAAAACGACCCCGGTTCATTCTCCTGGGATCGGGATAAACTGCAAAAGGCAGTAGAATATGCCGGCAAAGTAATAAACAGCGGAAATTTTCAGTTAGAAACAGATTTTGAGAAAAACTTTGGCGTACCTGCTGAGAACCGTTCGGTAGAGCATATCTTCACTATCCATCATGACGGCGACGGCAAAGGCGATGCGCAAGGTAATCACCAGACACACTGTCCTTTTACATTCCGTTTCGACTTGTACAGAGACAATCATATCGGACCGGCTGACGTTACCTTGTTGGATAAATTTTCCGATACGGACAAGCGTAAAAGATTTTCTCTCTTTACACGCTTATACAACCAGGATGAACCGTTAGTAACTTCCCCTGATCGACCGACAAAAGCTGAAGATTATAAAAGATACGATTATATATACCCGGCGACTTCGCCGCGCGTAGGTAAATTTGTGCATCGCAATGCTAGTTTCCCGGAAGTGGCACCCGGCTCGGAAGCCGCTCAACCAAACGACATAAACCGTATAGAGATACGTTATGCCGAAGTGTTGCTGACCAAAGCGGAAGCGTTGTTTTATTTGGATAAAAAAACAGAAGCCGCCCAGGTTATCAATCAATTGCGCCAAAGAGCCGGTTTGGATACTTACTCCACCCTTACGCAAGCCCAATTGGAAGAAGAATGGTATTTGGAACTCTACTTTGAACAGAGACATTGGATCAACCTTGTACGTTGGCGCAAGTTAGTAAACACTGTATTAACGGAAACCCCGAAATTTGAATATTATAAAGAGGATTACAAGTCTGTAGAGTCTCAAGTAGCTAAATTTGGACCGGAAAACGACGGTAGCGCCGAGGGCAGCGTCAAGACCAACTATCCATTCTTTGCTAAAATTTACAAACACCTCCATTCAAAAACGGATAATGTAAGCGGTAAGTTTTATCGTTTCCCTATTCCTAAAGGGTTGAATGGGAATGATCTGGGTATAGACCAGAATCCCGGCTATTAAAGGGCAAACTTTCTCCCTGCTCTTTATTGAACAGGGGGATTACTTTATTTTATGCATAAAATGATTTCGTTATTTTTGCGAATAACAGCTGTAGCCCTTCCTCTATTGTTGCTTGGAGGAGAATGCGGCTCTAAACGGGATATTCATAAGATATCTTATGATCCCGGATTGCCTTTGGGCGGAGCGGCCGGACACGAAAGGGCTTTTGATGTAAAGAACTCGCCGTATTATACATCCATCGATTTTTATAATAAAAAAAGTACGGAATCACTTACTTTGATCGAAAATTTCAGGACTATCCAGCAAGCTACTGAGGTAACCTGTGGACCGGTGTGTGCGCTTATGGTACTGGAACATTACGGGAAACGGGAAGGATATAACGAGAAACGGCTTCAGGAATTACGCGGAACAGACCAGGATACAACATACCTGCGGCATCTCATCCGTATCTTTGACGAGATCGGCGGGTTTAAGTACAAATCGACTTACGATTATCAATATCCGAACCGGGAAACGATCCCCGAGGATTTTTTCCTGGAATACCTTCAACGGGGCATCCCTGTTATTGTTGGAACGGATACATGGAACGGTCATTGGCAGATAATCATCGGATACGATACGATGGGCACTCCATGTACTGCCGATGATGTACTGATCCTGGCAGAGCCTTACGACACCACCGACCATAATCAGGACGGTTATACGATTGTCTCCTGGCAGTACTTTTATTGCGGTATCTGGCGGAATCATTTCGATCCGGATTATACATGGGGATTGTTCCTGGCTGTCTGGCCCGAATGAATATTGCTAAATCAGTAAATCAGAAAAAATCTTGAGTCTTGGCTCTTGCATCTTGTATCTAAATTATTAATCATATGAGCAATTACATAAAATCAGGCATAATGCCGCTTATTTGTGCCTTTTGCATGTCGCCGCTATGGGGGCAGCAGGCCGTGGATGGAGAGGTTGTCCTTGAGCAGGTTCGATCCGTGGACGATTACGTCAGGGAGATAAGGGGATATTTGCATGAACATCCCGAATTGTCGGGACAGGAATTTGAAACCGCGCGTTTTATTCAATCGGAAATTGCAAAATTGGGCCTGCCCGTCACCAAAGTCCCGGGAACCGGCTTTTATGCTGTCCTCGATACGAAGCGTCCGGGAAAGACCGTTGGCCTGCGTGCCGATATCGACGCGCTGCCCCTTCAGGAAAATCCATACAATTTAAAGCAAAAGAAAAAATGGGTTTCCAAAAATGAAGGTGTCTCCCATGCTTGCGGACATGACGGACACACCGCCATTCTACTCGGCGTTGCCAACATTCTCACCAATCTGAAGGACCGGTTGAACGGGAAGATCATTTTCATCTTTGAAGAAGGCGAAGAGACAAATTCCGGTATTGACCCGATGATTGAAGCATTGCGCCCGTTGAAGATAGACGCTATTTATGGTAATCACCTGAAATCGAATTTGAATACAGGGGAACTGTTCATCCGGGAAGGGCCGATTATGGCAGGCACTGGTACGATAGCGTTTGACGTGACCGGGCGGGGCGGCCATGCTTCTCGTCCCGATTTGTCGGTCAACCCGGTATTTGCCGCCGCCAATATACTCACCGGTATCTCCATCGCCTGGAATAACCAACGCGACATTACCAAAACCGTAACGTTGGGTATTACCCGGATTCAGGGGGGAGAGGTATATAACGTTATTCCCAATTCGGTGTTTATTGGCGGCACTCTTCGCTTTTTCGACAAGGAAGAAGGGGAAAAAAGCTTTGTCCTCTTGCGGAAAGTAAGTGAAGATATCGCGTCGGCGCACAACTGTTCGGTTGCGTTTCACGACAACATGGGCGTCGCATTGAATCCCATGGTCAATGACACCGTGCTGACGCGTTTTACCCGTGAAGCCGTGGAGGAAATTTATCCCGGCCACATCGTTACCGACGAACAATATATATGGTATGCCGCCGAAACTTTCACGAAATACAGTCAACTGGCGCCGACGGTTTTTGTATTTCCCGGGATCAGGAACTACGAATTGGGGAGCGGGGCGGAACACCACAACGACCGTTTCGACCTCGACGAAGACGCGCTCCAATATGCCGTGGGCGCAATGGTACAGTTTGCAGTACAGTACTTACATTCATATGCGGACTAACCGGAAAATAAATTATCCGATGGAGATAGTTTTATGAAAAATCAAATAATCGTATGAAAAAAATCTTTTCAAATACAAGTTTCCGTTTATTTTTAGCGGTAATAGCCGGTCTGTTGATAGGCCGGTTCGCAACGGCAGAAGTAATCAGTGTGATCCTTCCGGTAAAACACATATTGGGGCAGATCATCTTTTTTCTTATTCCTCTCATTGTTTTCGGGTTTATTACTCCTGCCATTACCCGTTTAAAGAGTAATGCCTCAAAGCTCCTGACACTGTCGCTTGTTTTGGCGTACATATCATGTGTAGGTAGTTCGGTATTGGCCGCTTTAGTGGGTTATAACACCATACCGCTCATGGATATTACACCGGGCAATGAAGTGCCAAGAGCGCTTCCTGAAATGCTGTTCCGTCTGGATATTCCGCCTTTAATGCCGGTATTGAGTGCTCTGGTATTGGCTTTTTTAATAGGGGTAGGCATACTTTTGACAAAATCCCGGAAAATAGAAAATGCTTTGTACGAATTTCAGGATATTGTATTTGTAATGGTAAAAAGAGTGCTGATACCACTTCTTCCGTTTTTTATCGCGGCAAATTTCAGTGTTTTTGCCTATGAAGGAGACCTGGTATCAAGATTGCCCGTTTTCCTGCTGATCATTCTGATTACAATACTCTGCCATCTCGCGTGGCTTACGTTTTTATATATGTCTGCGGGGATATATTCGGGTAAGAATCCGTGGCAGGTGCTTAGATATTACGGGCCGGTAGTGTTGACTGCTTTAGGATCCCAATCGTCGGCGGCGAGTCTGGGTGTTGCTATCGAACAAACCCGAAAAAGTCCCGCATTGAAGCCGGAAGTAAGGGATTTTTCCATTCCGTTGTTGGGTAATATTCATTTTCCCGGCTCTGTTTTAGATATTGTATTTCTGGCATTGGCTGTATCGTATTTGTTGTACGGAACGATGCCAGGCATTGAGAAAATCACTCTCTTTATCCCACTTCTTGCTGTTTTTGGTGTGGCCGCTCCGGGATTACCCGGCGGGACACTCTTTGCTTCACTCGGGCTGATACAGGCTATACTTGGCATAGATGAAGCCGGGATTGCCCTGATGATAACTATTTTTGCTTTAGTGGACAGCTTCGGTACATCACATAATATCACGAGCGACGGCGCTTTGTCATTGATCCTGACAAAATATTCCGAGAAGAAGGAACAAGAATCAATTGTCGATAGATAATAAATCTGTCGAAATGGAGTTTATAGTGATCTGAATTACAAAATTCGACCGTCGTTTTTCTGTTTTTTGTATCTTTGGGAAATGAATGTGCCAATATGACGAATATGGAAAATGATAGTGTGCTTCGCACGATAAATGGGATAATGAATTTAGTTTTTCATTTTTCATTTACATAGTCTTGGCTCTTGGTTCTTATGTCTTTAAATAAAATGATACAATGAAACGATTTGCGGTGGTTCCCCTGTTATTAACCTTGTGTGTCGTGAGGGTTTTTCCCGCGACGGTTGATACGGTGAATGTGTTTAGCGGGAAAATGGACAAGGAAGTTAAAACGGTCATTATCAAACCGCAATCCTATGACGGACAAGATGCTTTTCCCGTTCTTTATCTGCTGCATGGTTACAGTGACCGTTATGACGGATGGGTAAATAAAGCGCCTCATATCAAGGAATTGTCCGATACGTATGGAATCATTATTGTCTGTCCCGACGGTGCTTTCGGAAGTTGGTATTTCGACAGTCCTGTCGATCCGGCCTTTCAGTATGAAACCTTCATCTCAAAAGAATTGATCGCATGGGTGGATGGCCATTACAGCACCATTCCTTCACGGCAAGGACGCGCCATTACCGGATTAAGTATGGGAGGCCATGGCGGATTATACCTTGCCTTCCGGAATCAGGATGTGTTCGGCGCATGCGGAAGTATGAGCGGCGGCGTGGATATCCGTCCGTTCCCGAACAATTGGGATATCGCTCAACGAATCGGGTCACAACGTGATTATCCTCAAAGATGGGAAGAAAATACCGTCATGGGATTATTGCATTTACTGACACCCAATACATTGAAAATAATTATCGACTGCGGAACGGAAGATTTCTTTTACGCAGTGAATGAGCGACTCCATGATGAACTGCTCTACCGGAACATTCCCCACGACTATATTACCCGTCCCGGTGCACACAATTGGGAATACTGGGGGAATGCAGTGAAATACCAGGCATTGTTCTTTCATGAATATTTTAAGTCCCGACCATAAAATTTTCATCAATCAATAGCAAGGCATATGAAGAAATGGGTATTATCTTTTCTTGTGTTGGGGGTCGGTCTGGTACTTTCCGCCCAACCTTTAAAACCTTTCAGGTTTGCTTTGGTCACCGATATACATGTCAGTGGTCCGGATAATAATGAAGACCTCCGCCGTACGGTAAAAGATCTCAATTCGCTTCCCGATATCGCTTTTGTTATTGTCTCGGGAGATGTGACCGAATTCGGTTCATACGACGAACTTCAGACAGCGAAATCTATGTTGGATAGTCTGAATGTTCCCTATTATACGATCCCCGGTAATCATGATTCAAATTGGTCGGAAAGCGGAACGAACGATTTCCTGCGGATATTCGGTAATGAAACATTCGGTTTTGAATACAACGGTTATAAATTTATCGGACTGGCATCAGGCCCCAATATGCGTATGGGACCGGGACAGATCCCGCGGGAGAACCTCATATGGTTTTTTGACGAACTGGAGAGAACCAGTACCAATATGCCTATTATCTATGTGAACCATTATCCTATGGATAACGGATTGAACAACTGGTTTGAAGTGATGGGTGCGCTGAGGCCCTATAATGTACAACTGATGCTGTGCGGACATGGACATGCTAACCGAGCAATGAATTTCGAAGGAGTCAACGCGGCCATGTGTCGATCCAATCTGAGAGCCAAGGAAGAGTATGGCGGG
>NZ_CALNAT010000007.1 GCF_937873925.1 uncultured Proteiniphilum sp.
AAAGGTAAAACCTCCCTATTTTTATGTGTATGACGGGAGTGTGCCGGTGATTTACCGGGGGCAGTTGGGCGATTCGCTGGCCCGCACCGTCAGTTATGCAGACGCCTATTTTTCCCAGCTGGAGGTCATGGACTCCGTCAATTTCACCTTCAGGACACAGGGTGCCAAGACAAAGGAGCAGGTATTGGGAAGCCTCCGGTTGGACCAAAACCCGTTGGAGCAAGACCCGAAAGTAACCCTCAATCACGATCTGTTGGAAAAGCAGGTGGACGGCGTGTTCGATACCGACGGGCAATTGCTCCGGGACGATATAACCGGGGAACTGGTCTATATCTATTTTTACCGGAATGAATTTTTAGTGACGGACAGCAGCCTCCACCTTTCCCGGAGGCTGCATACCATCGACACCATATCCAGGGTGCAGGTGCGGGTCCGTTCATTGTCGGACGGGCGGCATCAAATGGGAGCGCCCCCAATGCAGGTCAATAAGAGGTCGGCCGTACATAACCGGGTGTTGTTCAATGAATCCAATCTTATGGGAAAATTCGAATCCCGGGAGATGTGGCAGAAGGCAGCCATTGTCGATATGTACCGGACCGACAGGCAGGAGTATCTGGGCAGTTTTTATGTGCACAACCGGGGTGGCCATAAAATGGCCTGGATGATCGTCACGGACGAATATTTGTTTGTTTTGTCCGGCAATGAAATCGTGCGTTACCGTTTTGCGCAGCCGGTGACACGCCATTTCAAAACAGGAGAAGTCGAAAACCTCAAAGAGTAGGCATCATTCTAAATTTTTTTCAACATGAAAAAATTTAAACAGTTCCTTGTGCCGGCTGTGATTATATTAATGGGAGCCGGCGCGGCTTTTGCGACTAATGCAGCAAAAGACTCTCAAGTATCTCAGGAGGGATACTATTTCGATAGTACCAAAAATGAATGTATCCTAGCGGAAGGCTCTTCATGTTCACCTACAGGTTCTGCAGTTTGTACATGGAAAGACAGTAACGGTACAGTCCATGAACTCTCCAGTCAGATTAATGAAACAATGTGCGGTGATCCTTTATTCAGGCCATAAACTTGACTAAGAATGGAAGGATGCTAGAAAATAGCATCCTTCTTTATCTCATTATTAATCCATTCCACATTTTTATTTCCTTTGAGAAAATAATCAAACCAATCCAGTATTCTTACGTATAAGTCTTTACTTGCCCTACTATCCATGATCGTATGCCCCTCATTGGGGTAAAATAGCGAAATAACCTTTTTCCTGTTCCGTTTCAGGCCGATATAAAACTCCATAGTTTGCTCCCAATAAATGTTCTGGTCTTTCATCCCGGTCCACAATAAAACCGGGGCATTGACCTGGTCCACATAGTGGATAGGGTTGTTTTTTAAATAAAGTTGCTTGTCTTCACTGAAACTCTTTTTCATTTCATATTGCCCGGTCTCGAATTGAAAGTAAAAAGGGATTAAGAAATTATAGTTATACGAAAAATAAGAGCGGACAATATCACTGTTACCTGCTCCGGAAACATAGGTGGCAAACCGGTCGGAATGTGTGGCTATGAAATTCGTCTGATATCCGCCATGCGAGTGTCCAATAAGACCAATCCGGCTTTTATCGATGTGGCGGTTATCCTCCAATGCATCCAATCCGCGGTGTACGCAATCCAATGCCGACAATCCCGTGCCTTCAGAACCATAGACAATATCAGGGAAATAGACAAAATATCCTTTTTCCAGCAATAGTCGTAAGTCGAACCCTGTGAAATTCGTACTACCGTAAGTCGACGCCGGATAGTAATTTAACCTGTTACTCTGAACCTGATAGATATGCACCACCATCGGGTATTTCCCGGTAGGGTTGTAATCCAGCGGATAATACAAGATTCCTTTTAAGGGAATGTTTTCACTATTGGCATAGGAGACAATCTCCCGTTTGAGGGATAAGATCGCCGTATCCGTTTTGTTACTCCGGAATACTACGCTTTTTTCTTTTCCGGGTTCTTTATGTACAAGCCGCGGCGGTATGCTGTATTGCTCTTCGGTATAACTGAAATGTGTATACTTCCCGTTGTAATTCAGTCCTTGTATATCCATATCGGTGAAGGGCACGAGCGTTTCATTCCTCCCTTTTTGGTGTAAGATATAAGCCGTTTTGTTCTCATTGGGATCGTACAGCCTGAGCAACATCGGTTTTTCAGGATCGATTGTTTTCCGGCCAATCCTGTCAGCGATATTTTTCGAAGTCCCGTTGAGGATCGTCACTTTGTATCCTTCAAAATCATCAAGTTTCGATAACCTGTTCTCTTCCATCGTATAGCTCCACCAACCACCATCCCCGTCAAAAAAGGCACTCTCCCCGTCCGGTGTAAAATAGGGAGCCCCCAGTCCATCTCCGTCAATATTTTGTTTCATGCCGGTAGAGACGTGATACACATACCAGTTGCCGTCTTTAAGGTATAAAAGATACCGACCGTCCGGAGAAGGATGCAAATTCCGGGGTATGGTATCGACCAGTGAATAACAGTCTTTCACGTGGTCATAGATATCAATTTTCAGCGGAGCTGAAAAAGTAAGATAATCCTTCAAAAGATAACGGTCAAAACTCAGGAAATAACGTTCATTTCCCAGGCTCACTTTCTCCGTCGATTGGTCCGCGCCTATCTGTTCCATCCGTTTTAACCCGGGTTCCCATACATAATAGGAAAAATGAGGATGTGGATAGAATTTTTTCTCCAATTGGTAATCATTCCCGTACCAGATATCTACGACCGAACTATCGGTTTTATTGCTATCCGTCATCACTTTGAGAAAATAAGCGCGTCCCTCTTCGATGATCTCTGTCAATACCCGTTGGGGGTTTATGAATAATACATCCTGTAAGGGATACACCGTTTTTGTATTCATATCGAGATAATTTGTGCTCATGGTCGCACTTTCCGGATTCTGTTCATGGATTATGATGCCCTGTTGCCCGGGATATATGTCCAAGTACTTGATTTCACGAGGAGAACCGTATAGCTGTTCCTGGCCTTTATCACTCAGCCGCACAAGGTGATAATCCTCTTCTTTCTCTTTGATAATAACATATACACAGTCATCTTCCGCAATCATAAATTTAGTTGTGTGATCGACGGATTGCAGTAATTTACCCGAAGTGTCATACAGTCCAATCTTGTTATCTGCCTTCTCATTGTAGTGCAATACAAACTCATTGCCTTTGAGCGTTTTCATATCTTTAACATGCTCGTAATAGATACCGGTTTGCTTTTGCAGGTTCCATAATTCTGCCGACTGCCGGTTACGCGTCAATAAATGGTTATTGTCGGGGAAAAAGGGTTCGCCCATGATAGCTCTCCGGCCGATTACTTTCCCGGTATAATGGCTATTGAGGATCAGGATCGTATCACGATTTCGGTTATGCCATTTGCGGAAGAGAAACCATCTCCCATCGTCGCTCATTTTTAAATTCAACATTTTATAATGCCTGTCAGCTAACCGTTGCAACTCTTCCTGATTGTTTTGAGCGTTCAGATCCCGGCCTGCCAGTAACAGCAGGCCCAGGAATAAAAGGATGAACAGCTTCATGATCAATATCCGGAGTTTTGCGGGTATAAGTTGGGATTCATCAACAGTTCGCTCTGGGGTAAAGGCAACACACTCTTATATTCCTCCCAATTGGGTTTTACCCTGCTTAAATCATTCAAGCGTCCTGCACGTTTCAGGTCGAAGAAGCGATGGCAGTGCTCGGTAAAGAATTCACGCCGTTTTTCTGCCAGGAGTTCATCGATGAAATCTGCTTCGGATAACGAGGTAAGCGCTGTCAGCCCTGCCCTCACCCGGGTAGCATTGAGATAGGGCAACGCTTCGTCAACCCTGTTTTGTTTAGCCAAAGCCTCTGCCATAATAAAATAGGCCTCTTCCAACCGGGAGAAGACGGAATACTCGGTTGTGTTGTTCATCCTGATCTTGTATTTGTAAGGCCGGAACCAGGTGTTTTCGTCGACGGTCACTTCTGCGACCCAGGCCTGCCTTCGAAGATCATCATCGGCAAAACTATTTACCAGATCCGGAGTAAGGGTAAAGATATTGGACGGTGCTACACCGGTGAAATGATAATACGTTGCTTCTTTTGTGGCATCACCACTGTTCTGCGGTTTGAGTTGCCAGAGTATATGCCTGCCCGATTTATGAAAGACCTCATTGATATCGTCCTCAAATTCATATAGGGATGATTGAAGGATCTCATTGGCCATTTGTCCGGCCTGTTCATATTTATGCCCGGTCAGGTATATCCTTGCCAATAATAACTGTGCCACTTTCCGGTTGGGATAGATCCGCTCCGCATCGCGGTAATCATCTTCCAGCAAACCGACAGCTTCCCTCAGGTCAGCTTCCAATTGCTCCAATACGGCAGGGGCTTCCGTTTTATGTATGGTCCGGTTGTATTCGTAATCCAGGCTGGTGGTATAGGGAATATCTCCAAACATCTGTTGCAGGTAAAAATAAAGCAATGTGCGGATTAGCAACGCCTCCCCTTTGATACGGTTTTTATCCGGACCGGACAATGCCGTTGAGTTTTCTGCGCCATAAATAATGGAATTGGCATAGTAGATTTGCATATAAACAATATCCCAGCAGGTTTTTATAATACTATTGGTCTCTATCAGTTGATTGGTATAAATATCCAATATGTGTTGTTCAAAGTGATAGCTATCCAGCTCGTCCGTATAGGAACCTAACAAAAGGGGGCCGTAAATACTTGTTCCCTCTGTTACCGATCTACGTTGTAGCTGTTCGTAGATGCCGGCCAATGCCGCATTGGCGGTGTTGACGTCTTCAAATACCTGTGTGGTGCCAATCTGGTTGGTGGGGTAATCCACTTTCACCAGGGACTCACAGGCTGCCAGGAATACTATTGTTCCCAGACAAATAAACAGATATACTCGTTTCATTTTTTTGTTTTTAAAAATTAAACTGAACGCCGAATGACCAGGTTTTCAGCGGTGGTAAAAAGCGGGTTAAAATAAACTCGGGATCCACACCGAAATAATCGGTAAAGGTCAAAAGGTTCTGACCCTGTACATGGAATCGTACATCCTGTATATGCCTGTTTACCGGAAGCCTGTAACTTAATTGAATATTTTTCAGGCGGATAAAAGAGGCATCGCCGATGCCTGCCGAACTGTCCATGAAACGGAGATGCGACTGGTTTTTCTGTGCATATGCCCCGGATGAATAAGGCATGTACCGCCCGTCGGGATTCTCCGGCGACCATACGTCCAATACTTCCACCGGTTGGTTGTTTACACTGCCCGGCCGGGTCATCATACTATTGAAATTTTCCTGTACCTGGTTCACAAACTGGAACAAAAAGGAGAATTCCCATTGTTTGTATGATAATTGGTTCGACCAGCCCCCATAATACCTGGCACCTATCTTTTTGATCACCTGGTTGTCGTCCGGTGAAGAGATATTGCCATCGTTGTTGTAGTCCGTAAAGGTGTATAGGCCGGTTTCCGGATCGATCCCCTCGTAATTATATACTTTTACGATGGAGGTAGGATAGCCTATCACATATTGGTTTGCATAGGTGGAGCCTTCCAGTCCCGGGAACGATACCAGTTTGTTCCGGGGAAAAGTGATGTTGAAATCACTGTTCCAGTTGAACGAACCAATTCTTACGGGATTTGTATTGAGTTCCAGTTCCAGCCCCTTGTTTTCCACCGTAGCCGGCAGGTTTGCCTGTATGGAGGCAAAGCCGGTGGTTCCTGGCAACGGGATACCCACTAACTGGTTCCCGGAACGGTTACGGAACCAGGCGCTGTTCAACCGTATCCGGTCGTCCAGAAATCCCAGTTCCAGGGCGACCTCCAGTTTGGTTGTTTTCTCCCAACTGAAATAGGGATTGAACAATCGTGAAGGATTCAGGGACTTGATTCCCCCATAGCTTTGGCTGCCCACGGTATAGGTATCCAGGTACTGGTAATCGCCGATGGCGTCGCTTCCGGTCACCCCGTAACTTGCACGCAGTTTCCCGAAGCTTAGCCACCGGATATCATTCAGGAATGCTTCTTCGGCGAACAGCCATGCGGCTCCGGCTGCCCCGAAGTTGGCAAACCTGTTATTTGTCCCGAAGCGGCTCGACCCGTCCCGACGGCCGGTAAGGTTAAGTATATACCTGCTCTTATACTGGTAATTCATCCTCCCGAATACGGCAGCGTACTTATATTCGGTCCTGGTATCATAATTGACCGTAATATTCCCGGCCGCTGCCAGGTTTGTAATAAGCGCATTGCTTTCGAACCCGTACCCGAATACCGCCAAGGAAGAGGTTTGCCTGTGCTGGAAAGTGCCCCCGGCCAATATGTCTATTTCATGCTCGTTAAATTTGTGTTTGTAGTTTACCTGCGGTTCCAATAAATAAGAAAACCGCTGTTGGTTCGCTTTCGTGATGAAGGAACTAGAAGGCGTCCTGCCGAATGCCGGGTTATAGATCGTGCTGGGCGACAACGTTCTTTCTTCGAAAACCTGCTGGTCGATTCCCCCGTTCAGTTTCAGATAAAAAGAACGGAACAGTTCGTATCCCATATTCAGATTGACATTGAACGTCCTGCCTTTATTGGAGTATGTGCTCTCGTAAGCGGCTACAGGATTCGTGAAGGTACTGTTCTCCCAGTTCAGGCTGCCGTCGTCCTTGTAGAGTGCCGGGGCATTGGGACTAAGCACGAGTGACTGGTTGGTGATATCTGACCGGATCAGATTATTGCTTTGTTCGGAGAACAGTCCGGAGGTATTGAATGTAAACCGGTTATCATCGGAACGGTGATTCAGGTTCATGGAGAGGTTATTGGTCTTGTATCTGAAATCCTTGCCGAAGACAGTGGTTTGCTCGTTATGGCTGCCGCTCACCAGGAAACCCGTATTATCACTGCCCCCGCTTATTGAAAGCTGCACACTGGAGTTGACAGCCGTTCCACCGATCAGTTCGTCCTGCCAGTCGGTGTACCGTGCCTGGTCCCAGGTACCGTTGATATCATAGGCATTAGCCGGATACTCGGTGATGCCGTCATTGGCATACGCCTGCCTGCGCATTTCAAGGTATTGTGGGGTATCCATCATTTCCAGCTTCCTGGCCACCCGGCTAAGGCCATAGCTGCTGCTGACGCTGAGGGCAGTCTTCCTCCCTGCCCTTCCTTTCTTCGTGGTGACTAGTATCACGCCGTTGGCGCCACGGGAACCGTAAATGGCGGTGGCGTCCGCATCTTTCAGTATCTCGATACTCTCGATATCATTCGGGTGGATGGTATTCAGCGGATTTATTTCCGTATAGGGAAGGATAGCTGCGGAAAGACTGTTAGAAATTGTTTCCGAACTTACCGGTACCCCGTCGATAATATACATGGGGTAATTTCCTTCCCTTCTTAAACTGTTCATGCCACGGATCTGTACCTCATAACCGCCCCCGGCGGTACCGCCGCCCTGGGTGATATTTACTCCGGCTATACGTCCCTGTACCGCGGAAAGCGCATTGCTTACCGGCTGGTTCTCGATCTCTTTGGCCGTTACTCTGGCAATGCTTCCAGTACGGAGCTGGTCTTTTACGGTATAATATCCGGCATTTACAATCACTTCGGACAGCGTGGTGATATCTTCCTGTAATTGTACGTCCAGTCGGGTTCTCCCGTTCACCGGTATCTCCTGCGTTTTAAAACCGACAAAGGAGAAGGACAGTACCCCATCCGACGGCACACCTGCCAATGTGTAGCGTCCGTCGTCCCCGGTGGTTGTGCCGGTCGGGGACGTTCCCCGGATCACTATGGTGACACCCGGCAGCGGGTTACCGGAAGACTCGGTAACCCGCCCGGTGACGGTGACCGTTTGCGCGTAAGTAGAGTTT
>NZ_CALNAT010000008.1 GCF_937873925.1 uncultured Proteiniphilum sp.
ACAAAATAAATTTCCGTTAATTTATTCTTCTGCTTGGAAAGCTGATGATGGAATGGTGGGTATTGCATTGGCTAGTATAAGTGATAAGACATTTCCGATAAAATTCCAGATTAATGCTAATACGTATGGAATTCCTCCATCAGGAAAAGTTTTCGTAATCAGTGAAGAAGGAAGAAAAGAAATGATCTCTTACCGGAAGGGAAAGATCAATATCGATTTTAAATTACCTCCTAAGGGCGTTTGCATTATAGAGCTTGAACCTTATGAAAATAGCCTTCAATAGTAATGAATAATGATTTTTCTAAAAGAGAGAATAGTTACTTAATAAAATTATGGGTTACAAATTAGTTTTCATTATCTCAATTCAGATAATTGATCTCTATACTCTAATAAACAATTATGGACTTGTCTATAAATTAATTAATGATTTGCAATTAATTACTACATCAAATAATATCAAAGACTTATGAAAACTTATATAAAATGGATGAAACTTGCATTAACCGGTTTTCTGTTATTTGTAATTTCTGTATCCTGTTCAGATCCTTTGTACGAGCTTCCTGACATAAAAGCAACGGGAACAGATATAACAGAGTTCAGTTTAAACGGACTATCATGTACTATAAATGATGAAAAAGGAAGCATAACCATCGAAATTACTCCTGATTATGATCTTAGCTTATTGAAAAATCTGGTACCATCTTCTCTTAAATTATCTCCTTATGCGACTATTAGTCCGGAAAAATCGGTAAGCCAGGATTTCTCGAAAGATATACAATATACGGTAACCGCAGAAAACGGAAGCCAGAAAGTGTGGACAGTAACGCCTGCGAAATATGAAGAGTTGGACGAAGGGGTAGGTTATATTAAACTCGTCTGGTACAAGTCTTTGTCTGATTTGGGATTAACGTCTAATATTGAAAATACGGTGGCTACATTTGGTGATTATATTGTCGTATCCCGTACCGGACTTATCTTCGATGGTAAAACAGGAGAAAAGGCTGGTAAACTTAATATGGAAGGTATTGCAGGAGGTAATGACTCTCAAAAAGTTCCTTTTATATTAGCCAATGATTCGGAGGGAAATTTGATAGGGGGAACCCTGACAGCATGGAGTGGTAATGTATTCTATGTATATAAATGGGATGCATTGGATCAGCCACCTTCGCAAATATTGGCATATCCGTTGCAATCAGGAAAAGATACACAATTCGGACGCAAAATGTCTGTAGTTGGAAATATAAACGACAATGCCTATATAATAGGAGATGATTATGCAGCTGAAAACAATCGGAAAATGAATTGTTGGAAGGTTACCGGCGGAATAGTCAATCCAGTACCTGATATTATAGAAACAGATATGCAAAACTATAACCAAGCTGGATATTCTCTTGTATTTCCGCTAAGTGCCTTATCTTTAAAACCCTATTTTTACTTCGATAGCGGCCATATAAGTGGAAGCGATCCAAGTACAGTATTAAAATATATGGATGAAAACAATAATTCGACAACCATCTCTCCTCAAGGAGGATGGGGTAGAAATATTCTCCATTCGATATACTTTACTTTTAATAATAAAAACTATTTATCTGTCATTTCGATAACAAGTGATTTCAAATATAAATTCTTTGTGATTGATCCTTCCGATTTAAGCAGTCCGATTGTGAAATTTTCTGATATTAGAGAGTATGATTCTAAAACAGAAGGCAATGGAAATAATACAGGAGGTGTGGCTATAAAAAGAGTCTCTTCAGGGCTAGCCTATGTATATACATTAATGACATCAAAAGGCATAGCATGCTATATGTTGACAAACTATTCTTTAATTGACAAATAACAGATTATCATTAGGAAACGCGGAGAAGGCCGGAGCTGCTGGAGTTATTCGCTTGCTCTCACTTATCGAAATAGTTCAATTTATTTTTTCCTGTAAGGGTGATTTCTATTTGCCTATGCGGTTTGCAGAAGAAAATCATGTAAATTTGCGGCAGAACGATGAAATGGTTATGTCTGATTACAATATATCTTCCTGTCCGCTTTTCTTTCGTCTCTCCGAAGAGGAGATAGATGAAATTCTGGAACGCTGTGTATCTGAAGTGCGGGAAATCGATAAGGGCAATTATATCGTTCGGCAGGGCGATCCCGTCCAGTTTCTTTATCTGTTGATGAATGGTCTGGTGCGTACTGAAATGGTGACGAAAGAGGGGAACGTGCTGGAGATTGAGTTTATCGAGCCGGTAAGGCCTCTGGCCCCTGCTTTTCTGGTCGCTGCCGAAAGCCGTTATCCGGTAGATGTGATCACTGCCGAGAAAAGCACTTTTTATGTGATCCCCAAATCTATGTGGATGAAGGAGATGATGCTGAATGAGACGCTGATGACTAATTTTATGAAGGTCAACTCCAATATGACGGTTTTCCTGTCAAAAAAGGTGCAGATGATGTCTATCAAAAGCCTGAAGGGAAAATTATCCCTCTATATACTGGAAAACACAACCCTGCAGAACGATTCCTTTATATTAAGACGTACCCAGACCCAACTGGCCGAATATTTCGGGGTACAACGCCCCTCTTTAGCGCGCACCCTGGGAGAGATGATCAGGGAAGGGATGATCTCGCTTTACAAAAGGGAATTGAAAGTATTGAACAGAAAAAAGCTGGAAGAACTGGTCTGATCTTCTAATTTTTACAGATTTTTCCGTTAATAACAAAGTGATTGATAATAAAAATATATATTTGTACGAAAAAGAAAAAGTATTTATTATTATATTGGTCTAAGAGTCATGAGTAATCAGTTAACAAGAAGAAAATTTATCAAAACAGCCGCCGTAGGTGTGGTTGGAGTGGCTGTTTTTCCACAGTTCCTTGCCTCGTGCAAACAAAACAAGAGTACGGGAGCTGGTGATGGAATTATCCGTCTGGGATTCATCGGACTGGGGCAACAGGCAATGTACCTGCTGAACGGTTTTATCGGGATCCCGGATGTGCAAGTGATAGCCGGAAGCGATGTATATGGTATCAAGAGAGAGCGTTTTCTACAGCGTGTAAACAATCACTATGTGGATAGCGGAAAAGAAGTGGTTGTGGAAACCTATGAAAACTACAAAGAGTTGATCGCACGCGAGGATATCGACGCTGTGGTGATCGCTACGCCCGATCATTGGCATGCATTCATGGCGATAGAGGCATGCAAGGCCAGGAAAAGCGTTTATCTGGAAAAACCGTTGACATTCACTATCAAAGAAGGACAAATGCTGGTGAAAGCCGTCCGTGACAACGGAGTGATCCTGGGCGTAGGCAGCCAACAACGCTCCGACGCCAACTTCCAGCATGCCGTGAAGATGGTACACGAAGGGGGGATCGGGAATATCGTGCGGGTAAATGCCTATGTAGGCGCTCCGCCGACACCTTACGACCTGCCTGAAGAGCCTGTGCCTGCCGACCTGAACTGGCCGCTGTGGTTAGGCCCTTCCGAATATGTCCATTACAATTCACAGTTGAATCCGCCTATATCGCTCGATCCCGAACAAAATGAACAGTTTTGGGGGGCATGGCGCTGGTATAAAGAACTGGGTGGCGGCTTTACTACCGACTGGGGTGCGCATATGTTCGATATCGCCCAGTGGGGACTCGGAATGGACGGAAGCGGGCCGGTTGAGATTATCCCCGCAGGATATGAAGATACCCAATACCTGACCTATAAATATGCCAACGGAGTGGTAATGACCGAAGAACCGTTCGACGAGCAGCAGACGAAAGGGGTGAAATTCTGGGGCGACAAAGGCTGGATCGAAGTGTCGAGAGGTCATTTTAAGGCTTCCGACGATAGTTTGTTGCCGCCTGTAGCGGAAAATGCCGAAGGCGCTTACGAAACAAAGATCCCGCACCTTGCGAATTTCATTGAATCGGTGAAAACGAATACCGACCCGGTAGTTCCCGTAGAAATAGGACACCGTTCATGTACGGTTTGTACGTTGGGAAATATTGCATACGAACTGGGACGTCCCGTCAAATGGGATCCTGCCACGGAGAAGTTCGTGGATGATCCCGATGCGGATGCGAACCGGTTGTTTCACAAAACCTATAGTGAAGGATATATCCTTTAATGCAAAGATGATTAAACCAAAAAAAGCTGCCCGAAAGCAGCTTTTTTTGTAATTTGTTTTTTGGCAGGATGGATGCACATGAGCCGGCTGGTATCGCCGGGGATAATTGCTCTATACTGAATGGCTTTTTTCCTGAGGCTTCAGCATAATACCCAACTCATCCAACTGTTCCTGTTCTACACGGGATGGTGCATCGATCATTACATCGCGTCCGGCGTTGTTTTTCGGGAAGGCGATGCAATCGCGGATGCTATCCAGCCCTGCAAAGATAGAGACCAGCCTGTCCAGCCCGAAAGCGATCCCTCCGTGCGGAGGAGCGCCGTACTGGAAGGCATTCATCAGAAACCCGAATTGCTCCTGCGCCCGTTCTTCCGTGAAGCCGAGGACAGAGAACATTTTCTTTTGCAATCCGCTGTCATGAATACGGATGGAGCCGCCACCTATCTCCACACCATTGATCACCATATCGTAGGCATTGGCGCGAACAGCTCCGGGATCGGTATCGAGCAGCGGAATATCTTCCGGTTTTGGCGAGGTGAAAGGGTGATGTTTCGCGAAAAAGCGATTCAGCTCTTCGTCTTTCTCCAATAATGGAAAATCTGTTACCCACAGGCATTTATAGTTGTTTTTTTCTCTCAATCCCAGGCGTGTTCCCATTTCCAGTCGCAATTCAGACAACTGCTTCTGTGTTTTTTCGGTTTCACCGGCCAGTACAAGGATCAGATCGCCCGGTTGGGCATCGCACCGCTCCGCCCATTTTTTGAGATCCTCTTCGCTGTAGAATTTATCGACAGACGACTTCAACGAACCGTCCTCATTATATCGCAGATAGATCAATCCTTTGGCTCCGATCTGGGGACGTTTCACGAAGTCGGTGAGTTCATCCAATTGTTTGCGAGTGTAAGAAGCACATCCTTTTACGCATATAGCTCCTACATATTCCGCGGAATCAAATACGCCGAATCCGCGTCCGGCGGTAAGATCTTTTATCTCCGTAAAGGTCATTTCGAAGCGGGTATCCGGTTTGTCCGATCCGTACAGCCGCATGGCGTCTGCATAGCTTATACGGGGAAAATCGGGTATCTCGATGTTTTTGATCGATCGGAACAAATGTTTTGTCAATCCTTCAAACGTTTGTAATACATCTTCCTGGTCGACGAACGACATTTCACAGTCGATCTGCGTGAATTCCGGCTGCCGGTCGGCTCTCAGGTCTTCATCACGAAAGCATTTCACGATCTGGAAATAGCGGTCGAAACCTGAGACCATCAGCAACTGTTTAAATAGCTGGGGAGATTGCGGCAGCGCGTAAAATTCCCCCGGATTCATACGGGAAGGCACAATGAAGTCGCGTGCTCCTTCAGGTGTGGAACCGATCAGTACCGGGGTTTCCACTTCAAGAAATCCTCTCTTATCGAGGTAGCAGCGTGTCTCGAAGGCCATTTTATGGCGCAGTTCCAGATTTTGTCTTACCACATTGCGGCGCAGATCCAGATAGCGGTATTTCATCCGCAGTTCATCTCCCCCGTCGGTATCGGTCTCAATGGTGAAGGGCGGAGTTTTGGAAGCATTCAGCACGGTCAGTTTCGAGACAATGATCTCTATATCTCCTGTAGGGATATGGGGGTTTTTGCTACTGCGTTCCTTTACAGTTCCTGTAATTTGGATCACCCACTCACGACCCAGTTTGTTAGCCTGATCGCAGAGATCATGATTCAATTCCTGATTGAACGACAACTGTGTGATGCCATACCGGTCGCGCAGGTCGATGAAGGTCATCCCGCCCATCTTGCGGATTTTGGATACCCAGCCGGCTAAAATCACCTCTCTCTCTACGTCGGCCAACCGGAGTTCGCCGCATGTGTTGCTTCTGTACATATGATTCCTTTTGTTTGACTATAATAATAAGTACAAAAGTACATAATTTCTCGCGTGAATCACACGGGGAAACCTGAAATGATTTTCACAACCACTTCCATTTGATAAATGGTAGTTTATAGTTTGAACTGCGGTATCTTTAACAATTCTCCGCCTTTCATGGCCGATTGATGTGCAACGATACCCCCTACAGTCATATTCAACGACATTGCAATGTCAACTAGTGGTGTACGGTCTTCCAGGATGGCTCTGACAAATTCTTCGGTAAGATGTCCGTGAGAACCACCATGCCCGCCCACAGGCATTCCCGGGGGAAGCGCCGGACGGGTCAGATCCGGAAGTTGTTTTTCTTCGCCTTCATATTTATCATAATATTCACCTTTTGTACCCCTTACTCTTCCGGTTTCGGACCCATAACCATGCCCCATTGTATCTGCACTTCTGCCCATACGGGCCATTCCACCTTCGTTGGTACGATATAAAGATATTTCCGTTGCAAACGGATTGTTATAGATATTATTCCCTGGAAGATATCTTTCCATATTGCTTTTCATGCCCATACAGGACACTTCCAGAAACGTTCCGTTTGTTACCCCTATATAGTATGCATCGGAATGAGTGGGATACCATTGTTCCGGCATTCCGTGACGCCAATTCTTGTATGATTCAATCCCTTTTTCCGAATAGTGCCAGTATTCTCCTTCCGCATAAACGAGTTTACCCAAACAGCCGGCCCTATATAATTGCCGCATCGCATATAGGTTTTCGCGAAACATCGACGTTTCAAACATCATATATTTGAGTCCGGTTTTTTTTACGGTTTCATATAATTTATCAGCATCCTCCAATGAACCCCATACCGCGGGAACCGCACAGGCAACATGTTTTCCATGATTTAACGCATCAATAGAGTTTTGCGCATGGCTTGGCGCATCCGTTGCAATAAAGACGGCTTCAATAGTATCGTCTTTAATTAACTCCTCCAGAGAAGGATACGTTTTTTTACATTTCGTTACTATGGCCAGTTCGGCGCAACGTTCCGGAATCAAATCACTGACCGCAACCACTTCAACATTCGGATGGTTTTGAAAACCAAATTCTGCGGAGAATTTACAAACCCCATAGCCAATCAGGCCTACCCGAACCTTTCGATCCGAAACCGGGGTCCATGTCTTCTCCACTGTGGGTTTACTGCCGGTATCTTCAAATCCTTGAATTACAGGTGGAGGTGCAGGTTTTTGACTATTACTGTAGGCGTGCTGAACCCCGAGCATACCCGCTCCCGCACTTATGCCGGCTACTTTAAGAAATTTACGCCGATCAAAGGACTGATTCGTTTGTTCGTTTTTCATTTTTTTATTTTTTGTGTTAGAAAGGGATGTTAATAATTATTATCGGCATATACTATCAATACTTCGGTAAATATTCAGTATTTATTCGGTGTACATCACGCCATCGGCAAATACAAAACTACATGAATTGTTTGGAAAACTATAATTTTGACGAACAAAAGTTTTTCTGCCCTCAGTAAAAAAACCGGCCAGATCTTGAGTTTATCCGAAAATAGTTGTACTTTTGCATCCGCTTTCGGAACGTTTTCGTTGAGTGAGAGCAGAACAAATTTATTTGTTTTGCCGAGCGTAGAAAACGACTAATATAATTGAACCATTTTCGATAATTTTTTATCATTTCGGGGTGTAGCACAGTCCGGTTAGTGTACCTGCTTTGGGAGCAGGGGGTCGCGAGTTCGAATCCCGCCACCCCGACGAAATATGAAAGTCCAGATGATCGATCAGAGTGCTGAAGTTGGTCATTTGGACTTTTTATGTAAAGAAAATTAGGAAGACATGCTCTCTTCTTTGTCAATTTTGCAGGGAATTGCCCGATTTTGGCGAACTCTGTTGCAAATTACATGTAAATTTTGTTAGTCGTTCTGTTTCACCACCTCCGCGAAATCTTCCAGATTCTCATCCACATATTGCGCAATAATGGCGGTCTCTTGCTCTTCAATATAGAAGAACTTCTCTTCCAATTCATCGAACTGTTCAAAGTCCGTATACATCGCCATGAATTCTTCCTCCGTCGTTTCCCCTTCCAGTTCCGTACGATGGGCGTCGTAGATCTCTTTGGCTTTATAGAGGATCTTTGAAAAACCTTTTGCACCCATCTGTTTCAATGCTTTGGCGACCGGATTGTCGAAGATATATCCTCCGTAGCCGTTCTGTATGAGTTGTACAAAACCGCCTTCGTTCACCTCTTCCGAGAAAAACCGAAGTGCCAGCAATGTATGCTGATACCCGTTCAGCCGGTCCATATTCTCTGCGGTGATCTCCCCGTCCAGCGCTTCAAGATAAGCATCGGTAAATATTTTCAGGAATTCGTCCATCCCTTTTTCGGCGGCCTCTATAAGCTTGTTTTCGTGAATCTGTATCATATGGTCCTTGTTTAATTGTTACGAGAGAAATTAGCCCTACACAAGTTCGTGTATGTATTTACTTTGCATACCTATTTCCCCGAAACAAATGTACATAAAAGTTTATACATATACACAGACCCATAAAAATTGAGGGTTTTACCTCACTTCACTTCGTTGCGTTCGCGTGCGTTAATTGAAAGAAGCCAGAGCTTCAACCGGCGTGGAGATAGATCAGAATGAATGTCTTGGCTTATCATTATTTAACCACCGCTTGATGGTTTCAATTTGTGTGCCAGATAAAATGCGATCACTTGCATCTCCAAATGATATTTTAATCCAATTTATTGCAATACAGAATATTTATTTTACTTTTGTGTAAATGATATTTAACATCACATTTATGATGATTAAGAAACAAACGTTCCGGGGTACCAATGAACATACATATTATCAATTATCGTATCGCGCAACTACATTTCTCATTGTTTTTATAGCAATGATTTCATGTAATGACGGCGAAGATGTTCCCCAACCCGGATATGAGGCTGTGATAGCACCGGACGTATATGCAGTAAAATGGGTTCATGGAGAAGCTCATGCAAACGTAAGCCAGGGTGATGTTGTGGCTGTGTTCAGTACTGCCGCTGAAACGGAACAATCATACCCATACACGATTCAGACAAACACAACAAGAGCCACCCATATCGTCGACTATAATGGTATTGCAAAGCCACCCTACAGGCTATCTTATAATTTTTATAATCTACGGACTTCTGCGTCTAAGCCTTATTATAGCTATAATCTTGCTGAGTATGAAATCAGGGAAACAAGAGATATAGAAGTTGGCGGCATTGAAACTTTTTGGACTTTTGATCTGTCTGACCTTTCCACTTTCCCGGATATTCCCAGCGTACAGTTCAGAGCAGTGCTCAAAGCTACCGGTACCTATTGTGATGTTTATGTGGATGAAAATTCAAGCTTGATCACACACGAAGATGCGAAAGAAATAGCAGCGCAATTCGATCAGGTGGCTTATCGAATTGTTAATGAACACTTTGGAGATCCTCCCGTTGTTAATGGCAGTTCGCGTGTTGCCATACTGCTGCCTCTTGCCTTTAATGGCGGTATGGAGGATGAGGTTAATCCAAACGGTACCTCTACCGGTCTTTTTAATGACAAGGATCAATTACCCCCATCTACAGACAATCCATATTCAAACTATCGGAATGTACTTTACCTTAATCCCGGGCTATATAACAGCAACACTCCGTTTTTCCGTGACAAATGGCGTCCCATTCTTTCACACGAATTTGAACACATGGTAAACTTCCGTTATCATGTGGGAAAAGAATCGGTACCCATTGAAGAAGGAAAGGCTCTGCTTTCAGAAATACTGTCGGGATACGGTCTTCCAAACGGCGACTATCTGATGTGGGAAAATATTGTTGCCTATCAGAATGACCCTTCAGGTATATCACTTGTGCAAATGGAATATGTGAATGATAATATCTATGGCTCGTATGGCATGGGATTGTTGTGGATAAGCTATTTATACGACCGCTTTGGTTCGCAAGCCATACACAGTATGGCTACTCATTCATTGCTGGGACTCGACGCGACCGCAGCTGTCACCGGCATCCCGAAACAGTATCTTTTTGCGGAATGGGTTCAGGCAAATATCTTAAGCGGCACAATAAATAACAAGATATTTGAATACAAAACTATTGACGTTATTGGCAATGGTGGAGGTGACTATTTCGGTACACTCAAGGGATTTGGAGCTTTGCCTCAACATATAATACCAAGTATTGAAACACAAAAACAAGTTCATTCTTATGGAGTAGAATATTTTACCGCTAAAGAACCGGGAACAGTGATTATAAAGGGTAACAACATCCAGGCATTTATCATTCGCAAAAATGTATAAAATTAGCGATTTAGGAAGCCTCACACGGAAACCTATTAGCCCGATCCATAAATAAGCGCAGACTGAGCCCCTAAGCCAATGGTTTTGACTAACAAGAACATGAGCAATATAATTACCTGGTTATTCGTTGGCTCATCACTTTGTGTTCAACAAGATAGGGTGTAATGTTTCAAACAATTCAATAATACAAATGTAACTGTTTTTTCTTAAAATGGCTTCGCCTTATTCCGTTATTCGGGAGAAAATAGCTACATTTGTAGAATATAAGATGCGCCTCGGACAAGCTCAAACAAGTTTGGCTTCTCTCTCGGCTTTCATTATATTTGCATGCAATAATCTTTCAAGAATAA
>NZ_CALNAT010000009.1 GCF_937873925.1 uncultured Proteiniphilum sp.
CATTCACTATTTATATCATATGGATCGGCCTGATGCCACCTATCCATAAAATATGCGGGCAAGCTACCAGAAAACCAAAACCATTCCGCAAGTGTTTCAGTATATCTCACGGTATATCCACTTGCTCCCTGAAATAGTATTGCTGCGTCAAAACCTTTCCAATTAAGAGTAAGCATCAATCCAAAATTTAATAAGGGAGTGGTACCAAATTCATAAGGAACCACGGCATCGTTATCATCAATAATTCCATCATTGTTTATGTCCTTAAATCTGTAGTCTCCCGGTAGTTCCCTGATGGATTGAAATTGCTGAAGAGGGGAATTATTTATTTCCTCAAAACTTGTAAATTGACCATCCGTTTGATATCCGCGAACATAGTTTGTCCATCTGTCCGGTGCATCATCACTTAACCATCTGTCGTATTGGCTTTGAAAAGGCCCCCGTTCTCTATGGCGTATCATTGTGCGGGCCCAGTTCATGTTCCCACGGATTTCATAGTTAAATCCGTTGATGTTATTCCTGTGGCCAAGTTCCAGATCAAAGCCGGTTTGACGATTGCTATTCAGGTTTTCCTGCGGAAGGGTTGTCCCAAACGTATTCGGTAAAGAAACTGCCCGTGTAGCTAATAGTCCCTTTTGTTCCCTGTTGTACACATCAAAAGTCACATCTAGTTTTCCATTCCACAAGCTCAGATCAAAACCTATATCAGCAGTTTCATTGGTCAACCACGATAATAAATTATTCGTAAGCGCGGGAGATTGAAGTCCATTCAGCTGGGTTCCGTTTGTAAATTCCCAAAAACTGGTGCCCCCAAATGTGAAACCGGGTAAGTATTGAAAAGGATCTCCCGCATCTGTTCCCAACACCCCGTATGATGCGCGCAATTTCAAATTTGAAATAGCAGCCACATTATTTTTCAGGAAATCTTCTTCAGATACTCTCCATGCACCGGATACAACCGGAAAGAAACCAAATCGATTATCAGGATGATAACGATACGATCCGTTATAGTTGAATGCAAAATCAATCAAATACTTTTGGGCAAAAGCGTAATTTACCCTTCCTATGTAACTGATTCTTGAGTTTAGATCTTCCCAGCCATTCGTCGTTTGATTAGCTTCATTGGCAAAACGCAGTTGATCATTAGTAAAAAAATCTCCATAGTATCTTCTACCTTCCAATCCACGATACCAACCTTTGTACTGTTCGGCAACCAACATTAACTTGATGTCATGATTCGAACCAATTGCTACATTATAATCCGCACCAAGACGAAGCATATATGTATTATTAACAGTCGACTGATTATAAAGATTCTGGTCGGGTCTTTGAAAGATGGGATTATAAGTATCCGTTTCAATATCATGCGTATAGGTATAAAATGCTTTATAAAGATTCTTATTTAAATAATTTCCCTGATCATATGATCCAAGAGCTGTTATGACTAAATCTTTAATAAAAGGAACAGTGTATTTCAGCTCAAAGCTTGATTGTAAATTTCTATTTTCACTCTCGTTAAAACCTGTCAATTCTCTTTGCGATGCTGCCAATGGAGTAACTCCAAGGTTTGTGGTGGCAGGATAATCAGGATTGTTATTTGCATACGGATATTCAGTTGGTAGTGTCACAATTGTATTTCTAGAGATTTGCTCAAAACTTTCTCCCGGTTGATAGGCTTTATCATACAGACCAGCGATATTAACCCGCACCCGAAGATCCTTCGTGAGATTAGCAGTGACATTACTTCTCAAATTAGCACGGTCATAGCCCAGATCACCGCTTTGTAACATTCCATTATCTTTAACATATTCCAACCCTATATAATAGGTTACATTTTCATTTCCTCCGCTAGCTGATAGATTATGTTGAGTTTGAGTTGAGAAATCCTTCATTGTTAATTTCCACCAGTCAGTGCCTTCATAACCTGGTAAGGTTCCTTCCTGCCATTTTTGCAGCTCTTCTTGAGTAAAAGAAGGTGAAGAAATTCTACCTGGGTTAGAATATAGTGCAGCTTCGTTTAACATCATCGTATACTCAGCCGCTGTCGCTTGCCTGGCACGATCAGTAATAGTAGATGTTCCTACTACTGCTGAATAATTAAATGTTGTTTTGCCTTTAGTACCCTGGTTTGTTGTAACAATTATTACTCCGTTTGCAGCTCCGATGCCATAAATTGCTGCAGAAGCATCCTTAAGTACACTTATACTTTCAATATCTTCAGGATTTAATTTTTGAAACGCTCCGGCATCATTCCTGATAATACCATCAATAACATACAATGGATTTCCAAAACCACGAATTTGTATGTTATTGTCAAATTGTCCCGGTTGTCCGGAATTTTGACGGATATTTAAGCCCGCTACTTTTCCTTGTAGTTTTTGGGCAAGACTTGAATGGGTTGTAGTCTGTATGTTTTCTGTTCTTACAGATGAAATTGAACCTGTCAGGTTAATTTTTCTTTGCGTTCCATATCCCACCACAACAACTTCATCTAATATTTCCATATTTTCTATCAGAGTTATATTAATTGTAGTTCTTCCGCTTAACGGAATACTCTGTGACATCATACCCACATAAGAAATATCTAATATGGCATTTTCGTGAACATTGGTTAGCGTGTACTTGCCGTCGATATCCGTTACTGTTCCCTTGGCAGCATCGCCTTGAACAACAATCGTTGCTCCAATAATTGATTCCCCATTAACATCAGTCACTGTTCCGGTAATAGTTTTGCCGGCTTGCTGTTGTGCTATTGCACTGCTTATTGTTTCTATCCCCTTTTTATTTAAAGTACGCTTCGAAAGAATAATATAGTTGTTCTCGAAATCATAACCAATGTCGGTATCTGAAAAGGCTTCGTTGAGATAGGACGATACTTTATCCGAATTTTGTTGGAAATTTATTTTCCGGTTGGTATCTACTTCCCGGTTGCTGTAAACTACCAGATAATCGGTTTGTTTCTCAATTTCGTTGATCAACTGGCCAATAGTGACGGAACTCGTCTTAAGCTCAATAACCGCATCCTGTGCATTGGAATTGAGCGCCATCATCTGAAATGTGAACGCGAATAGAAATAGTAGGCAGATTTTCATGATTTTAAATAAATCTTTAAAGTCACTTTTTTTTATCAAAAAGTGATCAGATGAAATGTTTATTTTCATACATTTGTATTGTTAAGTGAATACTAAATTTAAACTGTGTGTTTGCTTTACTTCCGGCGATAAGTGTTAGCGCACTTATCGCTTTCTTTCTACAAAAACCACCGTGTACGAAAGTACGTACGGTAGTGTGAAAGGGCAGGGGAGTAACCCCTTTATCTGTTCGATTACTGACGATTTTTTCTCATAGGCATTTCATTTTTAAAAGGTAATACATTTATTTTGTAAGCGTGATGATATTATTTTCCGTATCCTTTTCAATAGTGAATTTTTGAATTTTTTGGATGATACGGAGTATTTCATCTATGCCGTCTCGCTGGCGGAATTTTCCTGTATATCGTACGTTGAATATTTCCGGGTCTTTTACAATGATCTTTACGTCGTAATAAAGTTGTAGCTTCTCAATAATATCCAGTAGTTTTTCATTATAAAAAGTATAAATACCCTCTTTCCACAAGAAATATTCGGAATTTGAAATCGGGCGAACCTGCATTTTTCCTCCTTTCACGATTAGTTGCTCCTTTGGTTTTAGGGTAACGCTTGTTTGCGGCGTGTGTTTGCCGTACACGTTTAACGATCCCTCCACCAGATCGGTTTGGATGTATCCGGTTTCGGGATAGCTATAGACGTTGAATTGGGTTCCCAGCACCTTCATTTCGATGTGTTGCGTGGAAACGACAAACGGTTTTTTCAGGTTTTCAGCCACATCAAAATAAGCCTCGCCCGAAACGGTAACCCGGCGTGTTTTACCGGAGAACCGGGCAGGATAGGTGAGCGAAGATTGTGCGTTTAACCACACCGAAGTACCGTCTTGCAGCGTTAGTTGTGCGCGTTGTCCGGCCGGAACATACAACGTGTTCGTCTCGCTGTTATCCGGGACATTTTCATAGAAATATTTCGTCAAGAAAAACGTCGAGCCGATAAGTATGACGGCTACGGCTGCATATTGAAAAGCAAGGCGAATGATGGTACGTTGTTTTTTTGTCTGTAACCGGAGAACAAACTTCTGAAACCCTCTCCTGCCCTCTGTTTCGTTCGTTGATAGGGGGGATACGAGTGAAAGTGCATAGATATTTTGTAAGCGAATAAATTGGGTTTGTAACGATTCATCCGTTTTCAATTGATGAAACAATTCGGATGTTTCCGCTTGTCCGAGTTCACTAAGGAAATATTTCGAGAGTTTTTCGTTCATTTTCAGCCTCTTTAATTAATTAACGGACGAAGGTGAAAAATCCGCTAAAGAAAATAAAAATAATTTTTTAATGTGGTGATATGTTAATGCGGCGATGGGGTAGAAGATAGAGTAAAGACTTTTGGTGAAATAGTTTTTAAAGAAATGACGGATGATGTATTAGAAGCATGCGCGGTGTGAATAACTTACATAAAAAGAAAAACAAACAGTGGAATATAATCTTTGAGCGCCTCTTTCAGCTTCCTGTATGCGATACCCATTTGAGTTTCTACGGTATGAACGGAGATATTGAGTTCTTCTGCAATAGCTTTCTGCTTTTTCCCGTCGATTTTATTCATGATGAAGATTTCCCGGCATCTCTCGGGTAGGTTATTGATGGCATTTTGAATGATGGTCTCAATATCAGATTCGTGGAAGATCTTTTCATCGAATGCTTCCAACGAATGAAACTTCAATTGCAAAGCAAGTAGATACTCCTCTTGCATTTTATTCGCAGCTTTCAGTACAATAGTTTTGTGTCGCAAGAAGTCGATGCATCTGTTTTTTACCGCTGTAAACAGGTAAGAGAAAAGGTTGGCGTGAGAAGACAGGACGAGTTTTTGTTTCCATACATCAAGAAATACGTCCTGCACAATATTCTCCGCATCTTCTTCCCGAATAACGTATTCCTGTGCAAAACGCTTCATTCTCGAATAGTAAGAAATATATATATTCTCGAATTCAGTTGTATTTTTTAAGGTGCTGTCCATTTGTACCCTCAAGCCAACTTTAGGGATTGTGACTCAAAAGTACAAAAAACTTAAACGATAGCAATAATATTTATTAAAAGACACTTTTCCACCATCTCTTTAAAGGGGAGGAGAACGTTCGTATAGAAAATATTGCGCAAAATGCGCAATTCATGAAAATTGTATATATTTGCATGAAGTTAAATAGATACAATGATATGAACCCGTTTTTACTAAATAATTATCTGGGTCCCGATTATTTCTGTGGCAGAAACGAAGAAACAGAAATTTTATTGAAGAATATCAATAATAATAGTAACACAGCCGTGTTCTCGCAGCGTAGAATTGGAAAAACAGCAAATAAAATACTGGAAAAAGAATATGTTCCTTTTATTAAGAATACTTTTCAACCCTATTCTCAAAACTTCATAAAGAATTATGACCGGGGTCGACTTCAACATTGAAACGTAATTTGGAAGCACTCGTCGACAAGGCAATCATTTACCATAATATGTCTGTAGAGGAACCCTATTATAAGGTTGAAGATAAGTTCCTGATGCGTTGGCTGCAGAATAAATGATGTACAAACTACTTCAAATCAAATTTTTTTAAGCCGGTAGAAATATAATTTTCTCTTATCCCAGAAACTCGGCTGCTCGTGAGAAGATGTTCCGGAACGCAGCGTTCACGGAGGTGGTGTCTTTCTCGTTGACAGGAAAGGGGTTCTCGTGGGTGTATGGAAAGGTGAAATCGAGCAACGTGACGCATGCATCGGTGATCTTCTGTCCCAGGGCTTCCCGCACGCCATCGTAGGGTATCACGCAGTCGCGGAGGAGGGTAATCCCACTCAGTCGCTTGCCCAGCTGCTCGAAGAAGATTTCACGTTTCAGCCTGAATTTGTCCGGGGAAATCATGCTATTGAAGGCGTGGAACGCGTTATCCTGCTCCCATTGAGCGGAGGGTTCGTTCCCGAAAATATGGATATAATACTGCTGAAGCTTTTCAAAGGCGGGTTTGTCTAAGATGTTTCTGGAAATGCCAAACATGGAGCGAAAGATGCTTCCGCCGCAGAACATAAAGAGGCGGGAGTCCGAAAAAAGACCTTTCTGGTTGGCCATGAGGGCGACCTGCGACAGGAAGGCACCGATGGAGTAGGCAAAGATATCAATTTTTGTACCTTCTTTGAAAAGGGGATGACGGCCGGTTTTTATCTCTTCGAACAACACCGTTAAATCTGCCCAGGTTTGCCTACCCGACAGATAAAACCGCTCCGGGTTTTGGCTGATACGGTCACTCAGGGCGACGTTGGCATAGCTGATGGTGCGATCGTCGGTATATTTCTCTTTCCGGAAGTCCAATAGACTGATCAGGTTGCGGGGGTTCGACCAGGTAAGAGGCGCCCGGTTTATATGGAATGCGATAGGAAAAAGGATGACGGGTTTACCGGTATTACAGCATAAGAACTCTGCCCAGGGGAGGTATTTGTTCCAGCTTCGTTCGTTCAGCCCGTGCAGAAGGAGGATGGCTTCTCCTTGCTTCTGTTTGCCCGAAGGAGTGAAGACCGGGTATTCAAACGAAAAATTTTCGGATATATTACTGTCAGCGCAAGGCAATGTGAGGCCTCTTTCGTCGTTTAAAAGACTGTGGAAACGGAAAAAACGTATGTTGATACCTGTTTCGTCTAAGTGGCAGTCTGCTCCCTGTTTGAAACAACTGTTCAGTTCAATATATCGTTCGTTGTAATTCAACATAACCGGTTATTTTCCGGTAAAAGAACAGGCTTTTTTCATCGCGTGCAAATGAAAGGGAAAGGTGCAACGAAAATGGGACGGAATCCTATATATGGGGTGAAATCGGTTATTGAGGGGTGAAAAAACTGCCGGGAAGTTCCGATTATTTTGGTAAGTCATCAATAAAAATTTACTTTTGTACCGGGTGATATATAAATTCATTCTACATGGACGAAAAGATCCCTGCATATTTGTATGAAAAGAAAAACAGCGTAAAAACGATCCTCTTTACGGCTCTTTTTGCCCTGCTGTTCATCAATCTTTTCCAACCGTTCGGTTCCCGCGACTGGTATCCCGGTATTTCGGATATAAAGTACTTTGCTTTTTCGAGCCTGATCATCCTTACCGGTATGCTGGTGGTGGTAATCAGCCGGGTGATCCTTACGGCCTGTTCGAAAAAACGGGATGTAGTGTATTGGCAATATGCGCTGTGGATCTTGTGCGAAATAGTGGCAATGGCCATCTTCTATACCCTCTTCGCGAAATTTTTTCCTAAAGACGGGATAGAGAGGGATATTTCCGAGATCTTCAGGCAGAGCCTTATCAATACGGCTTTAGTGCTGCTTTTGCCTTATGCTATCACCTGGCTCTATTTCTCATGGAAAGAGAAGAGTGCGCTCCTGGAGCATATCGAACAGGAGAAATCTGGCGATGCCCACGCGAAAACGCTGATCGCGTTCCCTGATGAGAAGGGCGACCTGAAAATCTCGGTGATGCTGGAAAATCTGCTCTATATTGAGTCCGCCGATAATTATGCGACTATCTATTACCTGAATAAATCGGGCTTATCGCACTTCCTGTTGCGTAACTCCCTGAAGTGGATGGAGGAGCATCTCACTAAGGAGACCCCTTTAGTCCGTTGCCATCGTTCTTATATCGTGAATATGGATAAAGTAAAGATACTGAAAAAGATAAAAGGTGAAATCGTGCTTGAGCTCGATGCAGAGTATACACCCGATCTCCCCGTTTCAAAGACCTATTACGATTCGTTTATGAGTAAATTTTCCCAATATTCGGTGTAGCGAGGGCTAAGCGCTACACCCTTTTCAGATATACTGAAACCGACCCGTCGCCCACATGGAACCAGCCGCGGCCGTCGTCGCCGATGATTACATCTTCCTGTACATGTCCGAGTTTGTCATACCATGAGGTTCCTGCATAATCCGTACCGACGGACATCGGTTTGACCCCTCCTTCGGAGTTGCTCATTATAACCACGCAGCCGTCGGGGTGATGTTCGTCGCCGCGACGAACCCATCCCACCACATGTTCGTGATCGAAATAATCGTCCTGCTCGCCGTAAGAGAAATCACGGCGTACATCCAGCAACTGATCAATCATCCACTGCATGCCGGGTTGCGGATTATCGCCCCCGATGCCGTAATAATCCCCCAGAAAAATACAAGGGTACCCGTCTTTGCGTAAAAGGATAAGAGCATAGGCCAGCGGCTTGAACCATTCTGGGACATATGGTTCTCCCTGTAACCGATGAGAATCGTGGTTATCTACGTAGGTGACAGCCAGTTCGGGATAAGCGGAGACAATAGAGCTTCCGAATATCTTTCGCATATCAAATCCCGGGCCATCCATGCCGCATTGCTTGAAGTTATAGTGCAGAGCCACATCAAACAGGTCGATCTTGTGCTCCACATTATGCAGGTATAGTTCAATGTCCATACCATCATAGAAAGAGTACTCCCCTACTACATAGAAATCGCCGGCGAATTCTCCCCTCACATGGTCAATAAAATCCTTTACGAACCAGTCGTTGATATGTTTAATGGCATCCAGACGTAAGCCGTCGACACCTGTCTCATGGATGAACCAACTGATCCATTTTTTTGTTTCCTCCTGCACATCCGGATGTTTGTAATCGACATCGGTGAACATCAGGAAATCGAAATTGGCATACTGCTGGCCCACCGAGCGATCATCCACCTCGATACCTTTATTATCGCCCTGGATAATGTAAATGGCATCTTTATCATCCCTGTAATTGTAATCGGTGGCCGAAAAATGTTCCCAACTCCACTCGAAATCGGAATATTTTTTATTTCGCCCCGGGAAGGTAAAGCGTGTGAATCCTTCTATTTCATAGGGCTCTGTGATCGCCTTGTTGCGATCGTGCGGGTCTACTTCCACTACCCAAAATGTTTGCAGTTCGTCGCCTCCTCCCTTATGGTTAAGAACTACGTCGGCATACACTGCAATCCCATTGTCATGCAAAGCCTGTATGCAATCATGCAACTCTTGTTTGGTGCCATATTTTGTACGTACGGTCCCTTTCTGGTCGAATTCACCCAAATCGTACAGATCGTAGGCGCCGTAGCCAACATCATTTGAGTCGGTCCCTTTATAACACGGGGGGATCCAAACGCTTGTGACGCCTATCTCTTTTAAATGCCCGGCATCTTCTTTCAGGCGGTTCCACAGGTTTCCTTCGTTAGGAAGGAACCATTCGAAATATTGCATCATGATTCCATTGGTACGCATTCGACTTTTTTTTAATATGTAACGTGTTTTAACGGGAAGTTCACAAAAAATAAAACATTCACGACAAAGGGAAGTTCTGACTCTTAAGTTTTTTTAGTGGTTTTTGAGACTGTTTTTGTAAAGCGTATCCATACACAGCATTCCCAATACGTTTAATACTAAAAATACAGAAGAAAAGGAGATTACTTCATTACTTATTATTACTTTTGTAGCTGCAGCAGGTCGGTTTGTCGCTACGACATTCATTGTCGTGGAGGAAAGTCCGGGCAACACAGAGCACCATACTTCCTAACGGGAAGCTGCCCGCGAGGGCAGATAAGCGTAACAGAAAACAACCGCCCCGGCCGGATGCCGGTCGGGGTAAGGGTGAAAAGGTGAGGTAAGAGCTCACCGGGCGTTGCAGCAATGCAGTGTGCCGTACGCATTATGGGTTGCAAGGCCATGTATATCGGATATGTAGGGTTGCTCGCCCGATGCCG
>NZ_CALNAT010000010.1 GCF_937873925.1 uncultured Proteiniphilum sp.
TGACCTGGACTGTTTCCCAATCGATATCTGTAAATCCATTTTCTATTGAAACAGCATTTACCCCCATAAAGCAAATATCACACTTCATATTGGAAATATCATTAATAACACTTGCTCCGGTGTGTATATTTGCATTTTTATTTAATTTACCGCCAATAGTATATACATTGATATTCTCAAAATTAGATAAGGTAATGGCGACTTGGGGACTGACGGTGAATATGGTGAGATTTATTTTTTTAGGTAGTTGACTGGCCAATTCCAGAATAGTAGTTCCTCCTTCAAAAAGCAATGTCATATTGTTTTGTATTAAAGAAAGGGCTTTCGATGCAATTTTTTTCTTTTCCTCATGAGCATAAATATTATTATCAGCAATAAAGGGCCTTACCAGAGATTTGCTGATCGCGCCTCCATGGACCTTTATGATCCTGTCTTCCTCTGCCAACTCTTTTAAATCTCTCCTGATAGTGTCTTCGGAGACATTCAACATGGCACTTAGATCTACAGACAATACTTTATTATGAAGATTAATCTCTTTCATAATAATTTTATGACGCTCTTCCTTTAACATGTCAATAATCAAATTGAGAAAAATACTATCAATTGCAAAGTTATGACTTTTTCTTAAAAAATAAAAAATAAAAAAGGTAGCCGGGAATTTCCCGACTACCTGTAAAATACTGTTTTTATGGGCCGTATCGAGAGGGGCCTGATCCCCCGACTCATGATGAAGTATCTTAACTTTCACTGATAGTACTCTTCATCGGTTACTTCTTCCAACCAAACGGTTTCGCCATTTTCCCTGCCGGTAATGGCTACCTGTACAAATTCAGTATCGGCGCTCGCGCCATGCCAATGGGGAATATCGGCAGGGCATTTTACCACTTCACCCTTTTTCACGATAACCTTCGGACTTCCTTTTTCCTGATAATACCCAACACCATCCAATGCCAATATAATCTGTCCTGCCGGATGGATATGCCATCTGGTTCTTGCACCCGGTTCAAAGGTTACACAACCTACTGAATTTTGATTTACGCTATCCGCATATATCAAATTATTCAGCCATGCCGTACCGGTAAAATTATCATTGGTAATCTTTTCGCCTTTTTCAAAGATTGCTTCCTGTGATTCCGATTGTGTATCCTGTTCCGATTGGCTTTGTTGCTGACAAGAAAAAGCCATGATTCCGAAAAGAAATAGTACCCATAAGTTTTTAATATTCATCGTTTTAAGTTTTAAAGGTTTGTTTGATAAAAATTCGCCAACTTACTCAAGGCCTGCGATACATATTCGGGTTTCCAATAGGTTTCTATATGGGTCGCTCCGTTAAGGAGAAATAATTCCTTATTTTTTGCATTGATTGCTTTATTGAAAGCGTCGTCCGTCATATAATAAGTATCGGCTTTGCTTCCCGCGATCATCAATAAGGGTTGGGTAATTAAATCCATATTAGTGGCGGCATCCCAGGTCATTAAATCGAGCAGGCTGCTCATTGTGTATTTAAAAGTTGAATTGGGGTGTGCATGGGTTCTGTAATAATACACATATCCTTCCCGATATAAATCGGTTGGGATCTCGGCAATCTCCTCGTCTGTCGGGTTTCCCTCGCCTGCATACAACACTTCACCTGTTGTAACCTCCAATACCCTTGCATCCGTCGCTTGTTTTAACCTTTCCTGTATCGTTGAAAATTGAGAGTTCATAAAACCGTTCCGCCTTACTACTCCCGAATTGAACATACTCAATGTAGCCACTGCTTTAAACCGTTTGTCCGATTGAGCTGCCTTTAAGGAATAACCTCCACCGCCACAAATACCGAGTAAGCCAGTTCTTTCCGTATCAACGCCGGCATATTGAGAGAGAAAGTCGGCCATTGCATGTACATCCTCAATACGGTTTGCCGGTTTGTCCACGTTACGCGGCTCTCCGCCACTACCGCCCTGATAGGCTGCATCTGCTGCAATGGTGATATATCCCTGCTCCGCTAACCGTTGGGCATACAACCCTGCTACCTGTTCTTTCACACCTCCGTTGGGATGCGCAATGACGATGGACGGATATTTCCGGGAAGCATTGTAATTTGGTGGTGTGTAAACATTGGCAGCTATTGCAATGTCCTTGATTTTATAAGTGACGGGATGAATGTTTACCTTACCTTGTATGTTTTCTGTAATTGCTCCGTCATAGACAAGTGTAAAGGGGTTTTGTTCCGCCTTTTGATAGTATTGGGCATTTGCCGTATTGATTGCTGTTATTGTCATTGCTAATGCGATTATTGCTGTTATTTTTTTCATTTCGTTATATTTTAATTTTTGATACATACTATTTCTTTTATGGTTTATCCAATCCTTTCTCTTTTAACCATTTGGATAGCTGGTCGGCTATTTCGATATCATTCAGGTCTGAAAAGGGGAAATGTGTATTGCCTTTTATGCCTATCTCTGGCAAGTGCACCACCGTTGCGTCGCCCCCGTGTTTATTGATGGTAGCCGCCCAAATCCTGGCCATTTCCAGTCCCGAACGCCAATGGTCTTTGTTCCATACAGAGGTTGGTTCTTCAGCAATGTTATCGCCGTAGTAAATGATGATGGGGATTTTCGTCAGCTTATTGAAGTCCGATGCGGAAATTTCCACGCCTGTCAGTTCACCGAAAAGACCGGATGATTGTATCGGTGGGGGCAATTCCCCTTGGGGAAACACAAAACCGCTGTATGGTTCATAAGCCACCACCGCTTTGACCTTATCGTTTTTGATTGCCGTAAACCAACCGGGCCCACCTCCCTGCGAGTGGGTCACCAAAACAGCTTCGCCCACCTTATCGAATAACCGCGACATTGCGTCCGAGATAATATCAGCATCAAAACTGCCCGTATTGATTATACTTTTTTCAGCTACAATACCAACAAAGCACTCCATTTATCGGCAAAGGAGCGTCATCTTGTGTTGGATTTATTTTCTAAAATAGAAGAGGAATTAGAACATTCAGTCGATAAGCATAGCAAGACGCTGATTGCTTCCAATATTGAACTTTTCCTCAATTATTGTAAGCGATTTTATGATCGTCAATTCATAACCCGTGAGGATATCAATAAAGGTGTTTTGGAGAAATTTGAAGATTTATTGAACGGTTATTTTTCATCTGACAGGCCTATAGAAATAGGATTGCCGTCTGTTGCCTACTGCGCAGAAGAACTACATTTGTCGGCTAATTATTTTGGTGATTTAATTAAGAAGGAAACCGGAAAATCGGCACAGGAATACATTCAAAACAAGATCATTGATGTTGCCAAGAATAAGATTCTCGAGAGTGATAAATCCATTAATGAAATTGCGTATGAATTGGGGTTTAAATACCCGCAACATTTCAGTCGTACGTTTAAAAAATTAGTAGGTATTTCTCCAAGTGATTATAGATCGGTGAATTGATTTTCTTCCCGCTCAAAAAGGCACCGAAGAATTTTCGATTTCTAAGATTAGCAAAACTGAAAATATTCCGGTGGTCTAATCCATGGAAAACAATGTGCAAGTGCTTTTGTTTTCCCATTATTTTCCCACTAATAAAAAACAGTTACAGATTTTACGCTGTAACTGTTTATTATTCAATTTGTAGCGAGAGGGGGGCATGATCCCCCGACCTCATGATTATGAATCATGCGCTCTAACCAACTGAGCTATCTCGCCCACAAGAAATGAGATTTATCCTGTCGGATTCGAGGTGCAAAAGTAGTATAACTTTTTGAATTTTGCAACAGCAAAACCGAAAAACATACAGAGAAACTAAAAAAACGGCAAAAGCCATCTAACGGAGGGATGGCGCCGCTGTTGTTGATGAAATGGGATGAAACTTTCGGGTTGCAGCGGTTGGGGAAAGTGCTGCCATTGTTATTTGAAATGAGGGTTGCACTCGCGTAAATATAGTAAATATCGGTTTAAAGTTGTAATTTTGCGCAGGAAACGAATATTTTATACGATTATTTTACTTTTATATTCCGGTATATGGAACCTTTCAGAGCCAACCCTTTTAGAATCACGAGCTAAGACAAATTTGTCAGCGAGGAGATTAGAATCAAAATTCAGCCATTGAAATGCCTTGGCTCTTTGTTCTTTACTCTTGATTAATAAGTGGGTTTCAAACCGGTTTTCAGACAGATAACAGCGATCTATATGATCTATCCCGATAATTTTGAACAAAAAATAGAATTTCAGAAAGTACGCCAACTCCTTTCGGAGCGATGCCTGAGTCCTCTTGGAAAGGAAAAAGTAGAGCAGATGTATTTCTTGACTTCTTATGATGAGATAGAATCCCTTCTCTTCCAAACCGAAGAGTTTGTCCGCATCAGGGAGGAAGAGGATTCATTCCCTGCCGATCATTTTTACGATATGCGTCCCGTGCTGAAACGGATCCGGGTGGAAGGGGCATGGATAGACCAGAACGCGCTGTTTGAATTGCGCCGTTCCTTACAGACCATCAATGGGATCGTAGCGTTTTTGCGGCGTGACGAAGAGAAAACACCCAGATATCCGTATCTGCTTGCATTGACGGGCAGCGTGGTGACCTTTCCCGAGATCACCAAAAAGATAGACGGGATCCTGGATGGTTTCGGACAGATAAAAGACCATGCATCATCCCGCCTGTCGGAGATACGACGCGAACTCACCTCTACCGTGAGTGGCATCTCCAGAAGTCTGAACGCTATCCTGCGAAAGGCACAGGCTGAGGGGTATGTGGATAAGGATGTGGCGCCGAGTATGCGTGACGGACGACTGGTGATCCCCGTGAACCCATCCCACAAACGGAAGATCAAAGGGATTGTACACGACGAATCGGCTTCGGGCAAAACGGTCTTTATCGAGCCCTCGGAGGTGGTGGAAGCCAATAATCGCATCCGTGAGTTGGAAGCGGATGAACGGCGGGAGATCATCAGGATATTGACCGACTTTAGCAATTATCTGCGTCCTTTCCTGCCTGATTTGCTGGAGTCGTATGAGTTCCTCGCGAAAATCGATTTCATTCAGGCAAAAGCATCTCTCGCGGCGTTGATAGGGGGCATCAAACCTTCTATCGACCACAGGCAGCAGATCGATTGGGTGGAGGCGGTGCATCCGCTGCTTTACCTTTCCTTAAAAAAGCAGAACAGGAAGATCGTTCCGCTCGATATCACATTGGAAGGAGAAAACAGGATACTGGTGATCTCCGGCCCCAATGCCGGCGGTAAATCAGTCTGTCTGAAAACGGTGGGGCTGTTACAATATATGGTGCAGTGCGGGTTGCTGATCCCGTTGAAAGAGAATTCAAGGGTCGGAGTGTTCCATGATATTTTTATCGATATTGGCGATGAGCAATCCATTGAGAACGATCTTTCGACCTACAGCTCTCATCTGCTGAACATGAAATTCTTCGAGAAGTACTGCAACGGGAAATCGTTGCTACTTATAGATGAGTTCGGGAGTGGTACCGAACCCCGGATAGGGGCCGCCATTGCCGAAGCGCTACTGGACAGGTTCAACCGTCAACAATCGTTCGGCGTAATCACCACTCACTATCAGAACCTGAAACATTTTGCCAACGAGAACAAGGGAGTGGTAAATGGCGCCATGCTCTACGACCGCCATGAGATGCAACCGCTCTTTCGCCTCTCTATCGGTAATCCCGGAAGCTCGTTCGCCGTGGAGATCGCCCGCAAGACAGGTCTTCCGGAAGAGGTAATTGCCCGGGCATCCGAGATCGTAGGCGAAGATTACATCAACATGGACAAATACCTGCAGGACATATCACGCGACAGGCGATACTGGGAACGGAAACGGGAGGAGATACGCCGTGAGAGGAAGCGGCTGGAAGAGATCACTTCGAAATATGAGGCCGATCTGGAGGTCATTAACAAGCAGAAGAAAGAGATTCTGGCGCAGGCGCGTGAGCAGGCGGAACGGTTGCTCACGGAAAGCAATGCCCGCATTGAAAATACGATCCGTGAGATCAGAGAGGCGGGGGCCGATAAAGAAAAAACCAAACAGATACGGCAATCGCTCCGGGAGTTCAAAGAGAAGATAGAACCGGCGGGTAGTCCGGAGACGAAGAGGCAAAAAAAGCAGAAACAGAAGCCTGCCGTTAGCAGTGATACAGGTTTGAAACAGACAAAACCCCTTGCGGCCGGTGATACCGTACGCTTGATAGGACAAAGTTCACCGGGTGAGATCATAGAAATTTCCGGAAAGAAAGCGATCATTGTCTTCGGAATGATCAAGTCTACGGTCGATCTCGACAAATTGGAGCGTGTAAGCAGTAATCAAATAAAAAAAGAACAAAAATCATCCAACACACGTGATCTGTTGCATGAGCGGAAACTCAGTTTTAAACAGGATATCGATGTGCGGGGTATGCGGGGCGACGAAGCGTTGCAGGCAGTGATGTACTTTGTGGATGATGCCATTCAGTTGGGAATGTCCAGGGTACGTATCCTTCACGGTACAGGTACAGGTGCATTGCGGCAGATCATCAGGGAATATCTGGGCACTGTGAATGGTGTGGCCCGTTTTCAGGATGAACATGTGCAGTTCGGAGGGACCGGTATCACGGTGGTTGATCTGGAGTAAAAAACATATTTCGCCGGTTCAATATTCAAATTTTTTTTTATCTTTGTCGATAATATTAAATTTACTCTAATTTTTTTACAATTAAATCCTTACGAATGGTAAAATTCTCCAAACCCTTTTGGGTAGCCAACTTCGTAGAACTCCTCGAACGTCTGGCCTACTATGCGGTATTTATCGTCATCACACTTTATCTGTCCAATGTCTGGGGCTTTTCCGATATTGAGGCCGGTGTCATAGCCGGTCTGTTTTCGGCGATGCTCTACTTGCTGCCGGTGTTTGCAGGCGCCATTTCCGATAAGATCGGATTCCGGTCGGCCATCATTCTCGCTTTTGCGTTGCTGACAGTAGGATACGCCGGGCTGGGGATCCTGCCGACGATGCTCGAGAATGCCGGACTGGTGGACTATGAGATGACCACCACCTATACGGGATTGAGAGAGAGTTATCTGAGGTGGTCGATTATCGCTCCCCTGATATTGGTCGTTATTGGTGGATCGTTCATTAAATCAGTGATATCAGGTACGGTGGCGCGCGAAACTACGCCGGAAAACCGGGCACGCGGCTACTCCCTCTTCTATATGATGGTGAATATCGGCGCCTTCACCGGGAAGACGGTGGTCGACCCCTTGCGAAGGAGCATGGGAGACCAGGGATTGGTTTATCTGAATTATTTTTCGGCAGCCATGACCCTCCTTGCATTGATTGCCGTTTACTTCTTTTATAAGTCGGCCAGCACTGAGGGAAAAGGAAAAAGTTTCACCGAGTTGGGGCGGTCATTGGTTAAAGTGATGCTCAACGGCCGTTTGATGTTGCTGATCTTCATAGTAAGCGGGTTTTGGGTCATACAGAGCCAGATGTACGCCACCATGCCTAAATATGTGATCCGGCTGATTGGGGAGGCGGCATCGCCCGGATGGTATGCCAACGTGAATCCCTTGGTAGTCTTCGTATGTGTCAATTTCATCACTTCACTCATGAAGAAACGGAGCGCCATCGCTTCTATGATGGCAGGAATGTTTATCATCCCGCTTTCCGCCCTGGTGATGTCGCTGGGCACGCAGGTGGGAGGGGCACATATCCTGGGTATGCATCCTGTGGCGTTCATGATGATCGTCGGTATCGGTATGCAGGCATTGGCCGAATGTTTTATTTCACCCCGTTATCTGGAGTATTTCTCCCTTCAGGCGCCCAAAGGAGAAGAAGGACTTTATCTGGGATTCAGTCACCTGCATTCTTTCTTCTCGTTTCTGTTCGCTTTCGGCTTGTCCGGTTTTTTGCTGGATAAGTATTGTCCCGATCCGCGATTGTTCACCAGTGAGGCCGGGGTGCTGGATTCCGTTGCTTACGCCGCAGCCACACAAAACGCGCATTACATCTGGTATGTCTTTGTAGGTATCGGGGCTATCTCAGCGGTAGCGCTCTTTTTTTACGGACGTATTACACGTAAAATAGACATGAAAAGAGAGCAGTCAAATGCTGGAATTTAAAAAATGAATGATATTCTGTAACTGAAACTTCTCCCTGATGGGGTATTATAATATAATATGGTATACAATTGTCTTTTTTAAAATTGCAAAAGAGGTATGAGATTAGATCTGAGTTCACACATTACTTTCGAACGGGTTCCTAAAAGGTATTACAGGCCGGAAAACGACTTCGAGGAATACAACCTGTCGCGTTTCGAGAAACTGCCGGTCGCTATCTATGAAGAATCGGGAAAAGCGGCAAAAAAGGTTGCAAGGGATATTGTCAATGAGATGAAACAAAAACAGCAGGAAGGAAAACCCTTTGTGCTGGGAATCAGCGGGGGGGCTTCTCCCATACCGGTTTATGAAGAACTGGTGAGGTTGCACCGGGAGGAGGGCGCCAGTTTCAGAAATATGGTCGCTTTTAACACATATGAGTTTTATCCGGTACTCGATTTTACTTACAGCAATTTGCAGATGCTGAAGGAAATCTTTCTGGATCAGATCGATATTGACCAGGAAAATATCTGTTCTCCGGATGCGACCATTGAGAAAGATCTGATCGCCGAAAACTGCGAGGCGTTTGAGGAGAACTTGAAGAAAATGGGAGGGCTCGATTATCTGTTGCTGGGGTTAGGCAGCAAGGGGAATGTGGGATTCAACATGCCCGGCAGCAGCCTGCATTCGCAAACCCGTCTGGTAATGCTCGACGGCGATTCCAGAAAAGATATCGCCCGCAACTTCGGATCGCTTGATAAAGTGCCGGTGAGCGCTATCACTATGGGGTTGTCCGACATGATGAAAGCAAAAAAGATCTCACTGGTAGCCTGGAGTGAGCAGAAAGCCGAAAGTGTCAAGCATATTGTGGAAGGACCGGTAACCGATCTGGTACCCGGTTCTATGCTGCAGACACACCCTGAAGCCAAAATTTTTGTGGATCTGGCAGCTGCCTCCGAGCTGACGCGTATCAGCCGTCCCTGGCTGGTGACCAATTGTGAATGGACCAGTAAATTGATCCGCCGGGCTATTGTCTGGCTCTGCAGGGTGGTGGACAAACCTATCCTGAAGCTGACAAATAAAGATTACAGCGATAACGGGCTGAGCGAACTGCTCACTCTTTATGGATCGGCCTACAACGTGAATATCAAGATATTCAATGATCTGCAACATACAATCAGCGGCTGGCCCGGGGGGAAACCCGATGCCGATGACACCTACCGCCCCGAAAGGGCAAAACCCTATCCCAAAAAAGTGATTATTTTCAGTCCGCACCCCGATGACGACGTCATCTCCATGGGAGGTACATTCCAAAGGTTAGTCAATCAGGGGCATGAGGTGCATGTGGCTTACCAGACCTCCGGAAATATCGCGGTGGGCGACGAGGAGGTGATCCGTTATATTTCCGTCCTGAACAGCATGCGTAAAAAATTCAATTCTGAAAACAAGGGATTGCTTGAGAAATATGAAAGTATCCGTCAATATCTTTTATATGAAAAGACGAAAGAAGATACGGATACCCCCGATATCCTTTTTATCAAAGGGAGGATCCGCCGCGAAGAAGCCCGTTCGGCCGACAGGTATGTAGGTCTTCCGGAAGAGAATGTGCACTTCCTCGATCTTCCTTTTTATGAAACCGGTAAAATTAAAAAGAATCCCATATCCGAAAAGGATGTCACCATCGTAAAAGATTTTATCGAGACCATTAAACCGCATCAGATCTATGTGGCGGGCGACCTGGCCGATCCGCACGGAACGCACAAGGTATGCCTCGACGCTATTC
>NZ_CALNAT010000011.1 GCF_937873925.1 uncultured Proteiniphilum sp.
CTGCTGCATCTTCACCGGAGGCTATGTTCAGTCCGGCAACTTTCCGGTACAAAAAGTCCCCAACGGCACCGTGTGCATAGTGGTTGAAAGAGTTACTCTGTGGTTTCTGTGTCTGAAAGCTTCCATCTGGTTTTATAGCATTCCATCTTTCCCAAAACGTTGTTGCTCCCATCGTAATAGGATAAAGCCACGAGGGATATTCTTCTCTTTCCAGAAGTTTATAGGCGAGATCACCATATCCGTATTTAAGAAGAATATGGGGCAGAGGTGAAGTAGCCAAAAAACCTGTGGTAAAATGGCCAAAATCATCAATCAGTTCAACCAATCTTGCCGCAGCCTGTTTCTCAAGATGATAAGGAATCATCCCGAATTCGAGCGCTATACTGTAGGCCGTTTGTGATGGAGAGATCAGGTCGCCCTCCTCATTGATGAAAGCCGTATGGAAAGCTTTTTTAGCCTGTTCTAATAGGTTTGTATAATATATTTCATCGTCAGGGATATTCAGCACCTTTGCGGTATTCATCATGATACGTAGTGAATTGGCATAATATGCCTGAGTGATAATATTCTTATTCGTCCCAGGCGTTTTTCTCTCTCCTTCTTCCGGGGAATAAGCCAGCCAGTCCCCAAAAGTGACCCCTTTATCCCATAGCCCATCGTGGGTTACATTGGTAATACTTTTTACATAAGCTTTCATGCTGCCGTACTGTTGGTGTAGGATCCGCTTATCGCCGTAGGTTTTATAAAGTGTCCAAGGAACGATTGTAGCCGCATCTCCCCAAGCTGCCCGGTTAACATTACTTCCCAAGTCAGGTATATAATTTGGCACTTCACCGGTAATCAATTGATCCGCTTCCAGATCCCGTAACCACTTGGTTAGGAAATTATGTACCCGCATGTTGAAAACTGCTGTAGGGACAAAAACCTGGATGTCTCCCGTCCATCCCAATCGTTCATCTCTTTGTGGACAATCGGTCGGTATATCCAGGAAATTCCCTTTTTGTCCCCATTTGATATTACTTTGTAATCGGTTGATTAGCGGATGGGATGAGGTAAAACTGCCCGTGGGTTCCATATCGGAATAAAGGGCTACTGCCTCAAAATTCTCTGGTTTGATTTCTCCGGGATAACCTTCAATTTTCACATAGCGGAATCCGTGCCATGTGAAATGAGGATGTAGTATAACTTTATTGGTGTCTTTTAGTATATAAATACATTGTGCCTTAGCTGCACGCAGGTTGGCAGTATGGAAATTTCCTTCTTTGTCTAATACTTCAGCATGTGATAATGTGATCATATCACCGCTTTTTCCCTTGACCTTCATTCTTATCCAACCGGCTAGGTTCTGTCCGAAGTCAATGATCTGTTCTCCTTTGGGTGTATTGAATATGGCGGCCGGCTTAAAAATTTCCTGTTGCCTGACAGGTTCATTATAGGTGGCTACCAGTTTGGCCGTATCAAAGTTTGTTTTTTTTACATAGGCCCATTGTGAATCATCATACTCAGGAAACATCCATCCTTCTTTTTCCAGGCGAAGATCTATTTTCTCACCGTTGTAGATCTCTGAATAAATGATCTTTCCCGTGGAACTTCTCCAGGAAGGATCTGAGATTACCCTCTCGCGGGTACCATCGGTATATTCAATCTCTAATTGGATCAATAAAGCTATATGGCGACCGTAGTGGTTGTTTTTATTGCTCCAGCCAAGAGTTCCTCTATACCATCCGCTTGCCAACATTACGGCGATTGTATTGTTTTGTTGGAGGAGACCGGTAACGTCGTAAGCCTGATACTGTAATCGTTTATGATAGGATGTCCATCCCGGGGTGTAGTGTGCATCACCTACACGTCTACCGTTCAGATAAGCCTCGTACATGCCGTGTGATGTAGCGTAAAGAACAGCGGAGCGGATCTCTTTTTTTGTTTGAAATGTCTTTCTCAAATAAGGAGAAGGGCGGTTGACCGTGTCTTCTTCAAGGGTAGGAGTAATCCATTGCGCTTTCCAGTCTGACGGCTGCAAGAAACCGGTACGAAAGCTGCCAGGAAGACTCCAGTCAGATATATAACCCCTGTTATCCTGAACTCTTACTCTCCAGAAATATAGTGTATTGCTTTTTAAAGGAAGACCTTTGTACGCGACAAGTACAGAGGAGTCTGACAATACTCTTCCGCTTCTCCATGCGAATGTGTCATTCGATTCCACTTCAATTTCATAAGCCGTTTGGGTGATACCTCGTTTTTCGTTTTGCAATATCCAGGTAAATCTGGGGATAGAAATATCTAATCCTACAGGATCTATAAGATTTTCAGTCAAAAGCTCTTTCACTATTGTCTGAGAACAAATGCTTTCTATTAAAATAATCGGCAATATTATAGCGAAAAATGTTTTCTTCATTAGGTGTTATATTGATTAAGGAATAGGGTAATTGATAATCAGATATCTAAAATCTTATTCGATATAAACTCTATTAGATCCCTTTATATGATAAATATTTATCGTAATAATTTTTTAATTGCATCTGCCACTGATTTTGAAAGTGCCTCATATCCTTCTTCAGTATAATGTACATCACCTTCGCCTTTTGCATATTTTTTGTGGATATCAATAGAATATTTGTGCAGATTGTGAACGGCTATACCTTTTTCTTCCATAATAGCCAATGCGGCGTTGTTGTATTTTATTTCATCACCTTCAAATCGACCTGCCTCATCTGGAGGAACGACCGTGGTAGTAATAAAAAGCAATTTTACTCCGGTGTCCTTTAGTCTGGTAACGATCGTGTCCATATTGGCCGCATATTGTTCAACGGTAAATGTGACGGTACCATTAACCTTGTCCCTGTTACCCTGCACCTTTGATTCCGGATGCCGGTAACACAGGTCCCATAATCCCCAGTTAAAAGCAATTATATCCCATTTCGTGTCTCCTAACCATTCTTCCAGCATCTCTTTGCCGGTTCCTGTATGCTGTGCATTTCCTTTATTGTGGAAAACATCCGCTCTGTCTGAGAGGGACTTTTTTACAAAAGGAGTGTAACCAATGGATATGGAATCGCCAATGATAAGTACCTTTTTTCTGTTCTGTGTCCAGTTAGCACAGGCTATCAACAGTATCAGTAAACAAAGTGTACTAAAAAAAACTTTTTTTCTTTTTTTCATTTTTTACAACCTATTTATTTGTGAAATCTCACTAAGTAAAACCTATTAGTCAAGCTGAATTTTAAAGAAATATAAAGACTCGCCTTCAAGGGTGTAATGGAAAGAATTTTGCGAGATAGAATGATCATTTTTTTCTCCAACTCCCGGTAGATCTTTGTGCCACCTATATACCTCACATCGGGTATTCTTTATTTTTCTATTTTCTCCCAGATCAAACCGGGTATTATTCAGAGGAGATTTGCTTTTATTCAATACCCATACCGATAGTACGTTGCCTTTTATGAATGCAGCCGTAGAAGCGGATTCACAAGGTAGTGTTATCTCTATATAATTTCCCCCGCTGGCATGGTTGACCACTTGTTTGAAGATTTCGTACTTCCCTGATCTGGTGTAAATCTTGTTTTGATGGTCTACCCAAATCATGGTATGACCTCTTCCTTTTGCCGGCCCATAAAATAACCATGTGTCAATTCCCGTAAATCCGGCACGAAGATGTTTCCAGAGCACCTCTGATGTAATTATTTCTTCATGTATATCCACACCGGTCCATCCATGCATTTCGGTATTCCATATCTCTTTTATCCCCAGCTTTTTGGCTCTTGCCACAAACTCTTCATATATTCCTGTTGGCCCGGTATTATGGGTAGAGGCGACTGCAATTGAGGCATGTTCGTTCTTTGATGGATCTACCTTGTCCAGCCAGCCTGTAGCTCCACTAATGGCCCAGGAGGAGGGAACTACTAATTGGGGCATATGTACCCCGGGGTCCAGCAATTTCGGCAGATTCTCATAAATATATTTATTGGCTGATGGGGAAATGGTCTCTTTCTCATTCGTCACATCCAGGTAAGTTATTGTAAGGCCATTGCGGTGCATGAGATTTAAATAATCTGCAAAATATTGGATCAGTTTCGGTAAGTGAAGGATCTCTTCCTTCCATTTGGGCACTATTGTACCATCCTTCATCTTCTTTGTTCCGTCTTGCTTCCAATCTAATATCCATCGGGGATAGGGTGACCAGGGAGTATTGTCTTTATGACCCCATATCGTTTCTCTTTCGTCTTTGGAATATGCTTCAAAGAGGGGCCTGGGACTGGCAAAAAACTGGATATCCGGATTTGCCGATTTAATGGCATGCATCATTTCAATCTCATCATCGTAGGCATTTTTATTTTTGACACCTTCCTTCCTTTCATAGGTGGCATCAATGCCGATACGAACATATTCACTTTTTAATTCGTCCACCGCCAAGCGGGCCAGTTCTTCTTTCATATCCCTGTTCCAGTCCCAAAGCCTCTCGACGTCCACACCGAATTTAACTATTTGTTTTACTTTATCAGATACTGTAATAGTAGCGTTATCTTTTTCCTGATTAACCGGAATAAACACCAAATAAGAATCGTCTCCCTTTTTGGCTGATAATGCCAGTACCTGCGGTTCATCGTTTTCTACCACCACGAAAGGACGTTCCAGTCGGTCAGGAAGATAGAATTTGCCGTTTGTCATCAATATTCTCTTGGGGATAACGATGTGTTCAGTAGCTTGGCTCCAATCTTTACCATCTGTAGAGGTGACCATTCCTATAAATCCGGCAAATGCGTGGAAAATAGCGTAAAAGCGTTCACGTTTAGTGTCATACCACATTGCCATGTCCTCCGTTTCTATATAGTCAATCACTGGTTTTTCCTGTATCTTGAAAGGGCCTGTCGGCGATTTTGAAATTGCAATTGCCTGATCGCGTATAATTCGCTTTTCATTAGGTTTGTCTCCCTTAAATATCAGATAATACAGACCATCTTTCTGTGTAATTGTTGGATTGTTGACCATATTTCTGACCGGTCCTGCTGGTTCTATCAAAGGATTGTCCATTCTCTCCCAGGGCCCGTCAAACGAGTCGGCAACGGCTACACCAATCCGTTGATTATTGCGGACATTTCCCCATTTTGGATGTTTCCCACCTTGCTGTCCCAACTCTTTTAATTCTTTTTCATCATATGATTCACCTCCCAGATTGGTAGAGTTGTAATACAAATAGTATTTTCCATCAAAAAATGTGATCATTGGATTATGAACTCCTAAAGCATCCCAACACCCCGGACCTCTTCCTTTGAGCAATGTCCCTTTATATTCCCATGGGCCGATAGGTGAGTCTGCTGCGGCGTGTACAATCTCTGAAAATGTCAACCACCCTTGAAATCCTAATTCTTTTTTC
>NZ_CALNAT010000012.1 GCF_937873925.1 uncultured Proteiniphilum sp.
AAGAATAATTATAAAGAAGTATACAAAACCGAAGATTGACTGAAACGCAGATTAACTCGAATCCCCGCACAGTAAATAAACGGAAGAGCCGTCTTTCTAATCTGCAGGAATTTGTGTTAATTTGCGTTTTATTGAACTCATTCATTTCTTATATATCAAAGTAAATGTCGACAAAAACCCTGTATATCATTATCTTTACTATATTTGCGTCAACCTCTGTGGCGCAAAATAGGATGCTGAAGAAATTTCCCGAAGGTTACACTCCGGAAGAGGTAGGAATCAAGGTTGCCAACCGCTTCTTATCCGGTAAACACATGCTACATGGTGGCAAATGGATACATTATGCCGAAGTATGTACCTGGTACGGAGCAGTGCGTTTTGCCAGCGAAAGCAAGAACAAAGAGTTATCCAGGCAGTTACAAGAGCGTTTTGACTATCTGTGTACAGCAGAAAGAGATCTCCTGCCCATCAAAAATCATGTCGATTTGAACATGTTCGGATGTCTTCCTCTGGAATTCTATCTGATAACAAAAAAGATGCAATACCTGGATTTGGGAATTTCTTATGCCGACACACAATGGGAACTACCTGTAGAAGCCTCAGCCGAAGAAAAAAGGTGGGCCGACAAAGGACTTAGCTGGCAAACCCGCTTGTGGATAGATGATATGTATATGATAACCATCTTGCAATCGCAAGCCTACAGAGCAACGGGCAACCGGAAATACATCGACCGGACTGCACGTTCAATGGCCGTCTACCTGGACGAACTACAACGTCCTAACGGGCTGTTTTATCATGCCCCGGATGTTCCTTTCCTTTGGGGAAGAGGCAATGGATGGATGGCAGTAGGTATGGCAGAACTTTTGAAAGTATTACCCAAAGACAACCCGGATCGTCCGCGTATCCTACAGGGGTATCTCGATATGATGAAAAGTTTAAAACAATATCAGGCAGAAAATGGTATGTGGAACCAGTTGATAGACGCTCCCGATTGCTGGAACGAGACTTCCGGAACGGCGATGTTTACCTACGCCATGATCACAGGCGTAAAGCAAGGCTGGCTGAAAGCCCGGGAATATGCTCCTGCAGTCCGTAAAGCATGGCTATCCCTGGTATCTTATATCAATGAAGCCGGAGACGTAACAGAGGTATGTTCGGGCACCAATAAGAGAAATAACCGGCAATACTATTATGACCGCCCCAAAAAAACAGGAGATTATCATGGACAGGCACCCGTACTGTGGTGCGCTTTCGCATTAATGGAAAACAAATAAATAGGTATGAAATTATATTTAAGTTTATTATGTACACTACTGCTATCCGGCTGTTCTATGACGCGGAATGAGAAATATGCAGACTACGTTAACCCCGTCATTGGTACAGACATACAAAGACATGCACGAGGTGACAAAGCACCCTCAGAGGAGAAAGGACAAACCATGCCGGCAGTCGGTGTACCCAACGGAATGACCAACTGGGTACCACAAACACTGGAAGGAGAGCATAAATGCAATCCCCCTTATTATTATTACCACGACGAAATACAAGGATTCCGTGCCAGCCATTGGATCAGTGGCTCATGCACACAAGATTATGGCAGCGTAACAATAATGCCTGTCACCGGTGAATTAAAAACAAATGCCAGAGAGCGCGCTTCCCAATTTAGCCATGATGAAGAAACGGCAAAGCCTTACTATTATCAGGTAATGCTGAAAGATTACCTGATTCATGCCGAACTTACAGGTTTGTCTCACGCAGGAATCATGCGTTTTAGTTTTCAATCGGATAAAGATCGTTATATCATTATAGAACCCAATAGTGACAAGCAACAGGGGTATTTAAAAATTGATACAAAGAGCAGGGAAGTAACAGGCTATAATCCCGCCTACAGAATCTATCAGGGAAGTGGAAAGAGTGCCGGATTCAGCGGATATTTCGTCATCCGGTTTGAAGAAGACTTCGACTCCTTCGGAACATGGAAAGACAATGAAATTACAACGGGAGAAACAGAAATAAAAGGGAACAAAAACAGGGTAGGGGCCTGGATTAAACTCGCTCCTGAAAAAGGGAACAGCATACAGGTAAAAGTAGGTACCTCTTTCACCAGTATTGAAAATGCCCGTAAAAATCTGGAAGCAGAGATTCCCGGATGGAACTTCGAGAAAGTAAAGAAACAGTCGGCAGCTAATTGGGAGAAAGCACTGAGCCAGATAGCTGTAAAGAGTAGCGATGAGAAGAAAAAGACTCAATTTTATACCGCTCTTTACAATGCCCGTATGCTGCCCCGCACTTTCAGCGATGTGGAAGGTTATTATCCCGGTTTCTCCGAAAATTACACCATCCATCAAGCCAAAGATTTCACCTATTATTGCGATTTCTCCATGTGGGATATCTACAGAGCCGTATTACCCCTCTACTCCATTCTTAACCCGTCCCTCACAGGAGATTTTTCTAAATCTTTCATTGTAAAAGGGCAACAAGGCGGGTGGCTGCCTATCTTTCCGCTATGGAATAATTATACGGCAGCAATGATCGGCGATCACGGAATAGCCATGATGGGGGATGCCATCCTGAAAGAGGTTCCGGGATTCGACTATGAGGAAGCCTACCGGCTTATGCGCAAAAATGCATTTGAAGTCAATACAGACCGGAAAAGTTATGTAGAAGGTAAAGGACGCCGGGGGCTGGAATCCTATCTTCAATACAACTATATCCCATTGGAAGACAATGTATGGGATGCATTCCATAAGAGAGAACAAGTATCCAGAACACTGGAATATGCCTATGATGACTTCGTTCTGGCACAAGTAGCCAGGAAATTAGGAAAAACAGATGACTACAGAACATTGGTAAAAAGGGCCATGAACTATAAAAACGTGATCGATCCGGAAACCGGCTATGCACGCGGACGTTATGCAAACGGAGAATGGATCGAACCTTTTGAGTTCGATAAATTTGTAGATTATATATGCGAAGGAACACCTTACCATTACACATGGTATGTTCCCCATGATGTAAACGGACTGATGAAACATATCGGCAAAGAACGTTTCCGGACACGTCTCGACACTTTCTTTGAAAAAGATTACTACTGGCACGGCAATGAACCGGGACATCATATTCCCTACCTTTTTGCTTTAGCTGGTGAAGCCTGGAAAACTCAGAAATGGGTACACAACATATTGAATAGAGAATATTATCCTAAGCCCGATGGGCTGAGCGGTAACGACGATGCCGGACAAATGTCCGCATGGTTAGTGTTCAGTATGGTTGGATTTTATCCGGTATGTCCCGGTATGCCTTATTACGTCATTGGCAGTCCGGGCTTTGAAGAGAGTATCATCACGCTGGAGAATGGAAAAAAATTCAAGGTAGAGGCCAAAGGATATACAGAGGAAAACATCTATATCCAGTCGGCAACCTTGAACGGACAGCCTTACAACAAATGCTATATCCTGCATGAAGACATACTGAAAGGGGGTACTCTATCTTTCGTCATGGGAAATACTCCCAACAAGCAATGGGCATCCGGTGCCGATGCAATGCCTTACGTTACAACAGAATAAGACACAATTAATATAAATACAAATCAAAATTATGAAGAAGTGGATATTAGGAGGGATAGGGCTCTGTATGTTTCTGCCTATCCTGGCACAACAAATTCAAAAAGAGGGATATCTGGTAATGGACATGGTACATCACAACCCCGGGGATGCCATGACACAGAGCGTTTTCCGCAAGCCGGAGAAGTTAGCCTCTTTTGGTATGAATGGCATGGTTATCAATGAGTTTAAATTCCCGCAATGTGCCGTCAGTTTCTCAAAATTCGACAAGCGTATTTTCCCGAAAGGATCAGAAGAAAAAGCATGGATCGAAACACTGACAAAAGAAATCAGAACACAGATCAAAGCGTGTCACGAGAACGGTTTACAAGCGTTCTATTTCACTGATATCATTGTATTACCCCAAAAGTTAGTTGAGCTCTATAAAGACGAGATTTGTGACGAGGATGGAAAAATATCTTTCGAGAAACCCAAAACCTGGGAGATTCACCGGATCATGCTGAAAGAATTATTCGAGCGTTTCCCGGAGATGGACGGATTGGTGATCCGTACCGGAGAGACTTATACCCACAACATTCCGTATCACATAGGAAACGGCCCGGTAGACTATAAAAACAGATATGATAAAAGTATTGAGATACATGCCCGGCTAATGAATCTGCTCAGAGAAGAGGTATGTGTAAAAAGAAATAAGAAGATTATATACCGTACGTGGGATTTTGGTTTCTTCCATGTCCGCCCGGATTATTACTTAGCCGTTACCGAGCAAGTAGAACCACATCCCAATCTCTATATGGCTATCAAGCACACCAATGGAGACTATTTCCGGACTTTCCATTTCAACAAAACGATCACACTGGGCAAGCACAAACAAGTAGTGGAGGTACAATGCCAGCGTGAGTATGAAGGAAAAGGAGCTTATCCGAACTATGTGGCAAATGCCGTAATCAATGGCTTTGAAGAGACAAAGCAGGATGCTTCTCCCCGTTGCCTGAACGATGTGAAAGATAATCCATTGTTCTATGGCGTATGGACCTGGTCGAGAGGTGGAGGCTGGTACGGTCCTTACATCTCCAATGAACTTTGGTGTGATCTCAATACCTACGTGATGAGCCAATGGGCCCTGAATCCTAACCGTACAGAAGAAGATATTTTCAATGAATATGCACTGAAAATTGGCATATCCCAAGAGACTCTCCCATTCTTCCGCCGTCTGTGTATGCTGACCCCCGATGCTATTATCCGGGGAAGAGGTTCACTCCTGCACTCCGTCAATGTGACCTGGACACGCGACCATTATTTAGGAGGAATCAACCAGCTAAAGAGAATCTTCGATGAAATCTTAAAGAAAAACATAGTCGACGAGTCATTGTACGAAATGAAACTTTCCGTAGCACTCTGGGAGGATATAGTAGAATTATCCGAAAAGATACAATGTAACGACAAAGCCATCGAACAGTATATCAAAACCTCTTCTCTATATGGACTCTGGCTTCACAGAATTATGGAACAAGGCTGGATTGTCATGCTTAAAGGATATCAGGGTGACCAAACAGGTGTATATGATAAAACAGCAATTAAACTCGCACTCGAAAAATACGATCACTCATGGAATGAGTATCGCCAACTGAAAGAAAATAACGGGGATTGCGCCACACTCTATTATGATCAATACGTTAAATTCAATGTGGGTGGTGATCGTACTAAAATCGGATTTGTAGATGGTATGGGAGCAACCGTTAACAAGTATCGCGCAATGATAGAATAACAGAGATTCAAATTAACATTATTAACAGAGTCTCTTAACTAC
>NZ_CALNAT010000013.1 GCF_937873925.1 uncultured Proteiniphilum sp.
ACGCACTTATTTCATTGATTTTAAATACTTTAACTATATAAACTCGCGAACAGTTTCAACTACTGATTCGCATTAATAGAGATGCCATATTCAGGGATTTGTTTTCGAAATTAACACAATAATCTACTGAGATTCTCCGTCTGCATCACCGGTGTCGTAATCCTCATCCCCCTCCCAGTTCGTGACCGGCTTTTGCGGCCCCTCCTTACGAAATACGAAGGCGAGGAGCAGCCCGCTAATGGCACCGGCCAAATGGCCTTCCCACGAAATGGCAGTATCCACCCATTCGGTAATGGGAAGGATACTCCAGATGGTACTCCCGTAGATAAAAGCTACCACGAGCGAGACGGCAACAAGCGGGATGTACTTCCGCACCAGCCCGCTGAAAAAGAGGAAGAAAAGGAGTGCAAAAACCAGTCCGCTTGCTCCCACATGATAAGATCCGCGTCCGATGATCCAGGTCAAAAGTCCGCTTAACAGCCAGAGCCAGGCGAAGGCACCGAATGCGATCTTGCTGTAGAAATAGAACAAAAACCAGATCAATATCAGTAGCGGAAGCGTGTTCGACAACAAATGGGAAAAGGAAGTGTGGATCAAGGGTGAAAAAATGATCCCGATCAGTCCGCTAATGGTTCCCGGCAATATTCCCAAGCGCGACAGATCCCATTTAAACAAGCCCGCATAGTCAACTATAAATACCAACCAGATCAGGACGATAAACACAATAGCGGGCAGGACAGCGAGTCGCATCCGTTTCTTCTCTATAGTATGCCATGATAAGTTATCGACATTCATTTCCGGGAATAACCTGTTTTTTATTCACTTTCACAAATGTACGAACAAATTTCTTTTTCCCGGCAAAAGTGGGGAAAACCGAAAAATTATCCATTCTTACTTGTGAGTTCAATTACGTTTTATTATCTTTCGCAGGAATTAAGCGGCACCCATTACCCTAAATTATACAACGATGAGTTATTTGAAATTCGATAAAGACCTGATGATTAACCTGGAGTATTCTTTGTACCGGAACGTATTGAGAACCAACCGAAGGGGAGCTTATCAGAACACATCCATATCCGGCTGCAACACAACCAAGTACCAGGGACTTCTTGTGATGCCCGTGCCTTACCTGGACGACGAAAATCATCTTATCCTCTCCTCTTTCGATGAAACGGTAATACAACACGGAGCGGAATTTAATCTGGGGATTCACCGTTATGCCGGCGACAACTATAACCCGAAAGGGCACAAATATATCCGTGAATTCAACTGCGACAGTGTGCCCAAGACCATCTACCGTGTGGGAGGCGTGATCCTGTCGAAAGAGATCATGTTCTCATCAAAAGAGAACCGGCTGATGATCCGATATACGCTTCTGGACGCCCATTCGCCGACGATTATCCGTTTCAAACCCTTCCTGGCTTTCCGGAAGATTTCCCAACTCACACGAGAAAACGATCAGGTGGACAAATCCTACCGCGAAGTGGAAAACGGCATCAGCACCTGCATGTATTTCGGTTATCCCGAATTGTTCATGCAGTTCAATAAAAAACCGGAATTTGTCTATCATCCCGACTGGTACCGCGACATTGAGTACCTGCAAGACCTGCAAAGCGGAGATACGTTCCAGGAAGACCTTTACGTACCCGGCTGTTTCGAAATGTCTATCGCCAAGGAAGAAGAGATTATCTTCTCTACCGGAGATATTATGGTAGATACCTCCAGCCTGGCAAAAGAATTCGATTACGAAATATATAAGCGGACTCCCCGTTCCAATTTCTATAACTGTCTCAAGAACTCAAGCCATCAGTTTTATTACATACCTCAAAAGGACGAACATTACCTTCTGGCGGGGTACCCCTGGTTTAAAGTGCGTGCACGTGACCAGTTTATCGCCCTTCCCGGATGCACGCTTTCAGTGGATAAACCGCAAGACTTTGAGAAGATGATGGATACGGCTATTCCCCATCTGAGAGACTTTATGGCGGACAAGCCATCGAAAAGTTATCTGAAGCAGATAGACGACCCCGATGTATTGCTGTGGGTGATATGGTCGCTTCAACAGTTCTGGAAAGAACGGAAGGATATCTTTATGAAAAAGTACAGCAATTTTCTGTATGAGATCATCGATTATATTGACGCGGGTAAACATCCCAATCTGATATTAGATAGAGAGAACGAACTTCTCTCGACCTACGGTCGCGATACAGCCGTGAGCTGGATGAATGCAACCATCGACGGCAAACCGGCAGTACCCCGGTCGGGCTATCTGGTGGAATTCAACGCCCTTTGGTATAACGCATTGAAATTTGCAGAAGAGGTATCACAAGAAATGGGTAAAGAAAAAACGGCAGCCGACTTTGAGGAACGCGCACGTTTAGCAGGCAATTCCTTTAAAGAGATCTTCCTGAATAAAGCCGGTTATCTCTACGATCATGTGGACGGGTATTATAAAGATCCGGATGTACGACCCAACATGCTCTTTGCCGTATCGCTCCCCTATTCGCCCCTTGAAAGAGGGCAAAAGAAATCGGTGATCGATTTTGTCACCAAAGAACTGCTTGCCACCTGCGGCATACGTTCGCTTACTCCGAAAAGCGACAAATTCCGTCCCCACTACGCCGGGACGGAAAATGAAAAAAAATTCGCCTATTTCAACGGGATGGCCTTCCCCTGGTTGTTCGGCCACTATATTGAGGCCTACCTGAACCTGTTCCATATGAGCGGATTATCGCTGGCGGACCGGATCATGGTGGAAATGGAGGGGCAAATACAAAACGACTGCATCGGAAGCATATCGGAATTTTACGATTCGAACCCTCCATTCATAGCCCACGGGGGATATTCCTTTGCCATAAGTGTAGGGGAACTGCTGAGAGCGCAACGAATAATAAACAGATATAAAACCACCGAAAATTAAAAACAAGGAATAAGAAGAGGAAAAGTTAAAAAAATCAGAAGACTGACGCAGAGAACCGGAATATCCGGTCTCCGGATCTCGGGAATTCAGCAATCGATAAATCATACAAAAACAAACATATGAAACGAACATCTAAATCATTAGATCCAAAACATGATTTAAATGTCTTTGTTCTTTACTCTTTACTCTTTGTTCTAAATAGAATAATCGTATGAAAGCATTAATGTTTGGCTGGGAATTTCCGCCGCATATTCTCGGGGGACTCGGAACGGCAAGCTACGGACTGACGAAGGGGATGGCAAAACAGGAGGATCTGGAAACCATTTTTGTGATTCCCAGGCCGTGGGGCGACGAAGACCAGAGCTTTATGAAGATCATAGGAGCCAACAACACGCCTATTGTCTGGCGGGATGTACCATGGGAAATGGCAAAATCGAGGCTGGAAAAATTCATGGATCCCCAGGAATATTACCGGATGCGGGATAATATATATGCTAATTTCACCTACATGCATACCAATGATCTGGGATGCATCGAATTCTCGGGCAGGTATCCGAATAATATTCTGGAAGAGACCAATAACTACTCCATTGTGGCAGGGGTGATCGCGCGTACCTATGATTTCGACGTCATCCATTCGCACGACTGGTTGACCTATCCCGCGGGACTCCATGCAAAAAGCGTTACCGGCAAGCCGATGGTGATCCATGTGCATGCCACCGAATTCGACCGCAGCAGAGGCAAACCCAACCCCATTGTGTATGGAATTGAGAAAGACGGGATGGACAACTGCGATCATATTATCTGTGTGAGCGACCTGACACGGCGTACGGTGATTGAGAACTACCATCAGCCTCACTGGAAGGTGACCACTGTGCACAATGCCGTGGAACCGCTTAGTCCCGAGATCGAGGCAATTGAACGGCTCTCCGGCGTTTCTGAAAAAGTAGTCACATTCCTGGGCCGCATCACCATGCAAAAGGGACCCGAATTTTTCGTGGATGCCGCAACACAGGTGATCCGCAAAACCGATCATATCCGCTTTGTGATGGCGGGCAGTGGCGACATGATGGATCAGATGATCCGTCTGGTTGCCGAACGGGGCATCGCGCATAAATTTCATTTTACGGGATTTCTTCGCGGCAAACAGGTATATGAAATGCTGAAATCGAGTGATGTATATGTAATGCCTTCCGTATCGGAGCCTTTTGGAATATCGCCGCTCGAGGCAATGCAATGCGGTGTACCGAGCATTATCTCTTACCAATCGGGCTGTTCGGAAATTCTTCATAACGTTATCAAGACCGATTACTGGGATGTGGATGCGATGGCCGACGCCATTTATTCCATATGCACTTACCCCGCCATGGCGGAACATCTGAAAGTAGAAGGGAAAATAGAAGTAGACAATATAAAATGGGAAGATGCCGGGTTAAAAGTCCGCAGGATCTATGATAACCTTATGTAAAACAAAACCTAACAAATAAAAATATGAAGACAATTTGTATTTATTTCCAACTCCATCAACCATTCCGGTTAAAAAGATACCGCTTTTTCAATATCGGCAGGGACCACTATTATTTCGATGACTACGCCAACGAAGATATACTGCAGCAGATCGCTTCCCGGTCGTTCATCCCTGCCAACCGTATGTTGCTCGACCTGGTAAACCAATATAAGGGAAAATTCAAAGTAGCATTTTCCGTTTCAGGAGTAGCCCTGGAGCAGTTGGAAATTTATGCGCCGGAAGTAATAGACGGGTTTCGCGAACTCACCAAAACCGGCAACGTAGAATTTCTTACGGAAACTTATGCCCATTCATTAGCCAGCCTTTTCGATCCGGAAGAGTTCCGCAACCAGGTGAAACATCACTCCGAAAGGATAGAGATGCTTTTCGAACAAAAGCCGACTGTTATCCGTAACACGGAACTTATCTACTCCGATGAGATTGCCGAAATGGTATATGAGATGGGGTATTCCAAAATGATCACCGAAGGCGCCAAACATATATTGGGCTGGAAAAGCCCGAACTACGTCTATCAGTCGGCGGCACAACCTCAACTGAAGCTGTTGCTCAAAAACAGCCGTTTCAGTGACGATATAGCCTATCGTTTTTCCAATTACAGTTGGAATGAGTATCCGTTGACGGCAGAAAAGTTTATCTCCTGGATAGCCGGTGCCGCCCCCGAAGAAGAGGTAGTCAATCTCTTTCTGAACTATGAGACGCTGGGCAATCTGCAGCCGTCACACACCGGCATTTTTGAATTCTTTAAAGCATTGCCCCGCTTTGCTTTCGAAAAAGGGATCGGATTTGCTACACCCAGTGAGGCACTGGACTCTCACGAGCCCATCGGAACCATTACCGTTCCTAATCCTATCTCATGGACGGATGAGGAGCGCGACCTGAGTGCATGGCTGGGGAACAAACTGCAGCAGAGTGCATTGAAAACTTTGTATGAAGTAGGTGAACGGGTTCGTTTATGTACCGACCGCCGGCTTAAACAAGACTGGCTCTATCTGCAGACCAGCGATCATTTCCATTACATGTCCACCAAACACTTTGGCAGCGGACAGAGCCCGTTCAGTCCGTACTTGTCGCCTTATGACGCTTTCAACAACTACATGAACGTCCTGAGTGACTTTGTGGGCCGCGTAAAAGCGCAATATCCCGACACGGTGGATAACGAAGAATTAAACGCACTTCTTACCACCATCCATAATCAGGAAATGGAAATCAAACGCCTTCAATTAGAACTGAAAAAAGTGATCGGAAGCAATGAGGAGATGTTAGTAGAGAAGAACAAAAAAATGCAAAAAAACAGATAAATACCTATTGAGGAATGTAATACTAAAAAGGGTGAAATCACAATTTGCAGTGACCCCACCCTTTTCATTTATAGTCTATTGGGAATAGTTGCCCGAGACTTATTTAGCGTAACTCACTGCCCGGGTCTCACGGATCACCGTAATTTTCACCTGACCGGGATAAGTCATTTCAGTTTGTATTTTACGTGCGATTTCCGACGACAATTTCTCGGTATCCTGATCATCGATCTTGTCGGCGCCAACAATCACCCTCAACTCGCGTCCCGCCTGTATGGCGTATGTTTTCACCACACCCGGGTAAGAGAGCGCCAGTTGCTCCAGATCGTTCAACCGCTTGATATAAGCTTCCACGATCTCGCGACGAGCTCCGGGACGAGCTCCCGAAATAGCGTCGCACACCTGCACAATAGGCGCCAGCAGGGAAGTCATTTCCACCTCGTCATGGTGCGCACCGATAGCATTGCAGATATCGGGTTTCTCCTTGAATTTCTCTGCCAGCTTCATCCCCAGTACTGCGTGCGGCAACTCGGGTTCGTCGTCGGGTACTTTCCCTATATCGTGCAGCAAGCCGGCACGTTTTGCTTTCTTGGGATTCAATCCGAGCTCCGAAGCCATAATCGCACAAAGATTGGCTACTTCACGGGAGTGTTGCAGCAGGTTCTGTCCGTAGGAAGAACGATATTTCATCTTTCCCACCATACGAACCAATTCGGGATGTAAACCGTGAACACCCAGGTCGATCACCGTACGCTTACCGGTCTCTACGATCTCATCTTCAATCTGCTTCTTCACTTTCGATACCACCTCTTCAATACGGGCCGGGTGAATTCGTCCGTCGGCTACCAGTTGATGAAGCGACAGGCGCGCAATCTCACGGCGGACAGGATCAAAACCGGACAGGACAATGGCTTCAGGTGTATCATCCACCACGATCTCAACCCCGGTAGCCGCTTCCAGTGCACGGATATTGCGTCCTTCACGTCCGATAATACGACCTTTCACCTCATCGGAATCGATATGAAATACCGTGATGGCATTTTCAATAGATGTCTCGGTCGCTACTCGCTGTATGCTCTGGATAACGATACGTTTCGCCTCTTTATTGGCCGTCATTTTAGCCTCTTCCATGATCTCACTGATGTAGGACTGGGCACCGCTCTTGGCTTCCTCTTTCAGGGACTCCACCAACCGCTCTTTGGCTTCTTCCGCAGAGAGCCCCGAAATGGTTTCCAGTTTTTCCACCGATTGCCTGTGCAGACGTTCCTGTTCGGCTACCTTTTTATCGAGAAACTCCTGCTGGCTTGTCAGGGTCAGTTTTGTCTCATCGATCTCGCTCATCCGCTTATTCAATTCCTCCTGTTTCTGATTGAGCGTCATCTCCCGTTGTTTCAGCCTGTTTTCGGTAATCTGGATCTTCGATGTACGCGCATTCGCCTGCTTTTCCGCTTCCGTCTTCAATAGAAGCATTTCTTCCTTTGCTTCCAGTAATAATTTTTTCTTTATTACTTCGGCATCTTTCTCCGCATCGCTCAAAATATTCTGAGCACGGGAATTGGCCGTCTTACCGGTTACGTACCAGGCACCCACGGCCCCGATCAGTAATCCGATAATACCTATCACTATTTCCATATTACATATTATTAAATTGATTGTTACACTCCTGCCGGAAGAATCTACCATTCCGGAAAGGAGTTTAGTTCTACTTCTTATTAAATAAAAAATCGCACTCAATTACACACATCACCGCCGATGCATATAAATGGTGCGTTTACCATTCTACTGTTTCCCAATAGAATGTATTATTTTTTCAGATAATCATCCAATTCGCCTATCAACGAATCTATCTTATCTTCAAAGGGTTTCGTATTATTCTTATCACCAAGAGAAAAATTTTCTGCCAATGCCTGAATGGCCGTCATCACCACAAAATCCTGTGTTGTCATAGGAGAGTTCTCGCCCCCGTACACAACGCGATATTGGTTTATTTTACTATTAATCTTTTTGGCGGCATCACGGAAAGCCTGCTCCTCCGACCGTTTGATTTTCAGTGGATATTTCCTGCCGGCAATCACTAATGTCAATAAAAATTTCTCGTCGCCCATCACATAAATTTTTCAGAAAATTATTTCAACAAATTTATGCACTTATCTACTTCTCGCACCAGTTTCGACAGTTTAGCCCTGGCTGTGTCCACATCTACCGAAGCGGCTGTTATGGTTCTGGCGGTCTTCAAACTGTCATATTTTGCTTTCAACTGTTCCAGCTCTTTTGCCGTCTCATCCAGATGGATCCTCCCCGATCGAATTTCAGTCTTTAACCGGGTATTCTCTTCTTTTAAAGAGTCACATAAAAACAATACCTGTTTTATTCGAACCTCCAGATCAACAAGCAGCTTATTATGTTCTTCAGCCATATGCAAACAAAAACTCACGCAAATATAGGCATTGAAATGGAGTCTAACAAATTAATTGTCTCTTATTTTGAATACGATTAATTTATTTTCTTATTAAAATGTACGGAACGTTTTCGTTTATTCATCCCATTCATCCGATTTCGCACCGTTCTGCCTGATATTTTGTACCTTTGCACTTCAAATTTTGATTTGAGAGCCGGGATCTGTGTCCGGAGATTAAAACTCACGATTGGGGGAGCCGGTAATTGAAAACAGGAGTTTGAGAGTTTGAGACTTAGCTCCTGGACTGAATTGGAAATTTGTGAATAGGATGATTCGGCTTATGCCGTTAATTGAAGAGGATGATGAACACCAGAAACATAACCATCAGTGATCGGATTGCGGCGATCTGCCCGGAGTTTCATGTAGCAGCCATAGCATGCAAGGTAAGGAACAGTCCCCATAATACCGGTTTATGGCAGGAGATCGAAGCATTTTGCTCCCGATCCTCTTCTACGCACAAAATGGGAGATATCAATCAACGGCCTGCCATTCATGCTACACGGCAGGTATATAAAAGGCTGGGGAAAGATCCCAGCCGTTACCGTCCCTCCGCAGAAGCGTTGTGCCGCAGGATGCTGAAAGGGCAGGAACTTTATCGGATCAATACGCTGGTCGACCTGATCAACCTGGTCTCCCTGAAAACCGGCTACTCCATCGGCGGCTTCGACGAAGCGAAGATTCAGGGAGACCTGGTGCTGGGCGTAGGCGAAGCCGGGGAGAAGTTCGAAGCGATCGGGAGGGGATTGCTGAATATTGAAGGATTGCCCGTCTACCGGGATGAACTGGGCGGCATCGGCACACCCACCAGCGATGAAGAGCGCACAAAGATCTCCTCCGGTACGACACGCTTACTGATGCTGATCAACGGCTATTCCGGCAAAGAGGGGTTACAGGAAGCCACAGACTATTCAGCAGATCTGTTAAAGAAATATGCCGGGGCCAAAGAACTGGATATCGGCCTGTTCAACGTGACTACTCCGGGAGGTAACACTGCTTTTTCAATCTTTTAAATCTTACGCGAGCCTGAAGCCAACAGTTGTTTTTATACGATTCTCAATACATGGATGAACAACTTTTCTGAAACCATGTTATAATTTACAAAAATCTATAGAGGCGCTCTTTCTCACCGTCATTAGCAGGCGGGTTTCAAATGACAATACATATGAACAGGTATACAATGTATCTTTTTTCCGTCTTCATTGCGCTGACGCTCTTCATCGTCGGCTGCAACTCCTGTCAATCCGGTGACAGGGACAGCGATCAACCAGACACTTCTACCCCGGATACAACTTCCGTGGATCATCAGGAGGAAAAAAAGAGAGAATTGACAGGAGAGGATATCCAGTTAGAGAAAAATATCCGGTACGACAAATACCTGCTCGACGATGAATATCCCTATAAAGATACTACCCGCCATTTCCAGTGGGAGAAAATACAGGAGCAGATCGCAGTGATCGAGAACGCGATGGCAGAAGGGGACACTTGGGGCATTTTGAGCAATTACAGGAATATGAATAAAGAAGCGCCTACGGTCGCCGATTTTGTAAGGAACGAATATGGACGGGTTTCGGATCAATTCGGCGTGGAACGTTATCAATCGGCTCCGCTTTATTCCGTCGACGGCGATACCACACTGGTGCGTTACGGGAGGGACGGATGGATCGTGAAACTGCCGGATAACGACACTACCGAAATGGTCAGGGTAAAAGGGGTTTCCTTTGAAGGCGAATTCCTGGTGCCGAATCGTTACCTCATCTCGTGGCATGACAGTGTCCGGTTCGACAAAGTCGTGGCGGTCGATGTGACCAACCAGAATATTTCGACACTGGAAAAAACAGGCGACACCTGGAATATATTAAGTATGACCCATGCTACGACAGGTGTTCATAATCCGCCCTACGCGCATGAAACACCTACGGGAATCTTTGCAGTGCAGGAGAAAAAAGAGAAAATGTTATACACACGCGACGGAACAAGCGAAATAGCCGGTTTCGCACCCTATGCATCCCGGTTTACCAACGGTGGATACGTACATGGTGTCCCGACACAGTATCCCAATAAAAGCATTATTGAATATAGCCAGACGTTGGGCACAACTCCCCGCTCCCACATGTGCGTAAGGAATGCGTCGTCGCATTCAAAGTTCGTCTTCGACTGGGCAACGGTTAAACAATCTGTTGTCATCGTAATTGATTAACAACTGATTCCAAAGAAAATTCGATTACATCCGTCGTTTTGAGTCGCCTTCGCTCCTCGATTTTCAATTCTCACTATGGCAGAAGACAAACAAGTTTGTCTTCTGCTCATTTAGCTTAACGAAAATGTTCGATTCATCAGACTATTTCTGTGCCCGACATAGTTAAAACAAGTTTAACCCCTGTGCTCGCTTAACGAAATAGTTATTATATTGGGGCGTTATTTCCGAATATACATATGCATAAAATAATTATTTGTTTCAGCTTTCTCTTTGTCCTTGGCCTGTCCGACCCTATGGGAGGGAAAGAGGGAAAATCGGAGTGTGTAAAAACGGCACTCCCTGAGGATGAAGGTCAATGGCTATACGAACAGATGGATCTGGACGGGTTGATACATTTCGACGCGTTTAAGTCGGCATATACGGGTTATAAGAAGTTAAATAAAGACAATAATCCTTTGCTTACCCTGATCGATTTCAGC
>NZ_CALNAT010000014.1 GCF_937873925.1 uncultured Proteiniphilum sp.
CTGGATGGTATACCGCATCGGATCACCGTTGCCGGGCCTCTCCGTCGCTGAAGTACATGCTGCAAAGAAAATCAGCAGCAACAATAAAATAAAAGAATTTGTTTTTGTCATACTGAATAAAGATTTGAATATTGAATATAATGATAACAGCAAAAATAATGGCAATTAGTATAAATCCGTCGCTGCTTCCATAATGTTTAAATTCTTTCCGATAAATAGATACTTCTTATTTCTGATTGTTTTACTTTCCTTAGATTCACTTCAATTTTTATTTCATCCTCCAACAAAATATGAAAGGTCAACTCTTGCATCGTGATTCCGTTGAGGGTAAATTTGTCAAAACAAATCGCTATTATTTTTATAGACCATGAATTCGGGACGAAAAAGAAATTTGGACTTCTATTATGAATGGACGCATGTTCTAAAACTTCTTCAAAACCTCATTTCCAAGAGATTTGGCTTTGGCTATCGATTGTGGGTCTGCCGCGTCAATGGAATATGTCGACCTGTCGGGAAGAAGCAACTCCGTTCCCGAGGGGACTCTATTGGGATTATGAATTTTGTTCCTGTTCTCTAAATAAATATACACCCAAAATTCCCTGTTTCCAAACAGATCCAGTGCCAGCAATCGTAATGTCTTCCCTGCTGGAAGAACTGTCTTCTCCGGTTCCTTTTTGGGGAGTGTTGCAACCGGTTCTACTTCGGAAGGTGGTACAACCGGTTGGGCATACAAGGCGGGATCATCCTGCCGGATTATGCTATTTTTCCCTATTATCTCCGCTTTCCCTGTCCCTGTCTCCTTTGAAAAAAAAAAGTGATGCCACTATAATGGCTATCCCTCCCGCTATCGGGATCCAAACAGGCGATGTTCTTTTATTGCTTCTCGCTCCCCGACGGGAGGAGCGATATTGGGGCGGGGATTCTTTCATACCGGCCAGTGCAGTTCGTCCCGTCGACTTCGTTTGTACTGCAAATTCCAGCGGTCCTGTAATTTCCGGGGGAACGGCAGGCTCTGATTCTTCGGCAACCGCCTCAAATCCCTCCCATTCTATCTCTGCCGGTATTCCGGATTCCGGACTTGCTTCCGGCGGGGAAGTATGTCCCGGCGAATAACTTTCTTCTTCCTGCGGATGCTGATATTCGGGGGTTCTGCTTTCCTCTTCCGGTTCTCCCGCCACTATTTCCGGGATATCGGGGAACTGCACGCTTTCATTCAAAAGCGTCGGTTCAAACTGTGAGAAAGAATTGTTCATATCATTATACAACCCCTCATCCGGCGTAAAATCACAATAGCGCGCCGGATCATTTTCATCCAATTCGCACAGGGCCTCAAAAACGACCTCTACGGCAGGCGGCATCAAATGCCGTTCTTTGGTTTTCGGATTCACTAAGATGTATTCCGGCTGAATACCGGTTTTTAGAGTACCGAAATCATCGATAACCACCGCATTATTCATCTTTAATTCCGTACTTACCACTTCCAGGATCGTCTCAATGAGACCGGTCACTTTTTCTTCCGGCCATTCAAGCCGTTTGGCTACTTCAGCAATAAGGTCATCGTGGGTCATATCAGCTAAAATGTTATGCAATTAAAATCCCAATTTCTAAATCCCAAATCAAACATTCACCGTTCCCAACAGATCGAAAGGCATTGCCGCATAAATTTTCACATCGTAGAACCGGCCGATCTCCAACGCCCTTTTCTTATCGATCAATACCTCTCCATCCACTTCCGGGGAGTCAAATTCAGTGCGACCGACATAATACTCGGTATCTTCCCGGTCGACAATCACTTTCAGGACCTCATCTATTTTCGCTTCATTCACCGACAGGGCGATGCCCTCCTGGAGGGCCATCAGCCTGTTCATTCTTTCCTGTTTCACTCCTGCAGGCACATTGTCGGAATAATGCCGGTAGCTATGGGTGCCTTCCTCGTGCGAATAGGGAAATGCACCAAGCCTTTCAAACCGGGTTTCCCGCACAAAATCAATCAGTTCCAGGTAATCCTCTTTTGTTTCACCCGGGTGTCCTACCATCATCGTGGTACGAAGATGGATACCGGGCACCTCCTCACGGAAACGCCGGATCATATCGATAGTCTGTTGTTTGGTAATATTACGCCGCATTGTTTTCAGCATATGATCACTGATATGTTGCAGCGCGATATCGAGATAGTTGCAGACATTATCCCGTTCACGTATCACCCGTAACAAGTCGGTCGGAAAATGCGCAGGATAGGCGTAATGGAGGCGGATCCATTCCACCCCTTCAATATCGGAAACCCGCTCCACCAGTCCGGGCAGCTCCATTCGCCCGTATAAGTCGAGTCCGTAATAGGTAAGATCCTGTGCGATAAATTGGAATTCTTTCACCCCTTTACCCACCAGATGACGGATCTCTTCTTCGATCTCCTCAACGGGGCGCGACTTGTATTTTCCGGTGATCAAGGGTATAGAGCAATAAGAACAGGTCCTGTCGCATCCTTCCGATATTTTCACATAGGCGTAATGGGAGGGGGTCGATAACGAGCGGTCAAACTCCCATTCTTTATAATAGGATTTACCCAAATCAGTGATAAGGCCTTTCCAGTCGAATTTACCGTAAAACTTGTCCACCTCGGGGATTTCCTCCGACAGTTCATTTCTGTATCTTTCTGACAAACAACCCATCACAAATAGTTTTTTGAGTTTGTTCCGTTTTTTCGCTTCTGCAAAGGAGAGGATCATATTGATCGATTCTTCCTTCGCATCGCCAATAAAGCCACAGGTATTGATCACGGCAATATCGCCGCACGGTGTTTGAGGGTCATGCTCCACAGTATATCCGTTGGCAACCAGTTGCCGCATCAGCAATTCCGAATCCACAAGATTTTTGGAGCAACCGAGCGTAACGACATCTATCCTATTGTTAACCATATATTTTAGCCTTCAATGCCTTCATTCTCCAAACAGGGAATCTACAAATTCTTTTCTTCGGAACACCTGCAGATCTTCCATTCCTTCGCCCAGACCGATATACTTCACCGGGATCCTGAACTGATCGGAAATACCGATCACTACTCCCCCTTTGGCGGTTCCGTCAAGTTTGGTAATGGCCAGCGCCGTCACTTCCGTTGCAGCCGTGAACTGCTTGGCCTGTTCAAAGGCATTTTGGCCGGTGGAACCGTCAAGAACGAGAAGCACCTCATGGGGAGCGTCGGGAACAATCTTTCCCATCACATTCTTGATCTTGGTCAGTTCATTCATGAGATTGATCTTGTTGTGCAGGCGGCCGGCCGTATCGATGATCACCACATCGGCATTATGCGCCTTGGCCGAATTGACCGCGTCGTATGCCACCGAAGCAGGGTCGGAACCCATTTTCTGCTTGATCACCGGCACACCTGCCCGCTCTCCCCAGATATCGAGCTGTTCCACCGCTGCCGCGCGAAACGTATCGGCAGCCAGATAAACGGAGTATCCTTTCTGCTTGAACTGGTAAGCCAGTTTGCCTATGGTAGTTGTTTTTCCCACACCGTTTACGCCTACCACCATGATTACATAAGGTTTTTGCCCTTCTGAAAGGGAGAATTCCGACAGGTCCTCGGTATTATTTTCGGTCAGGAGCCGGGCGATCTCCTCACGGAGCATGGCGGTCAACTCATCTGTTCCCACATATTTATCCCTGGCTACGCGCTCTTCTATCCGGTCGATAATCTTGAGAGTCGTATCCACCCCCACATCAGAGGTAACCAATACCTCCTCCAGGTCGTCGAGCAGATCATCGTCGATTTTCGACTTACCGGCAACGGCACGTGTGATCTTCGAAAAAAAATTCTCCTTCGTTTTTTCGAGACCCTTTTCCAGTGTCTCTTTTTTCCCTTTTGTGAATCTGTCAAAAAAGCCCATAGAACAATTATTAAGGTACTTTTGATTATTTACCTGTACACTCCGACAGGCAATCCGCACAATCTGCAAAGCTACAAAATAGTCAATAAAAAACTTCCCTGCGTTTGGGCACAGGGAAGCATTTATATATTTTTAACAGATTTATTTCGAAAAGTAATCTTTCACCTGATCGTTCAGGATCATCTCTTCTTTGAAACTGTACGCACCGGTCTCGGGCGATTTTACCATTTTGATTACTTTGGTATGACTGCGCCCTGTAGTTGTATTTTTGTCACGGAATCCCGCCACTGCTTTCTTTGCCATAGTCTATCTTGTTTTACTTGATTTCTTTGTGAACAGTCATTCTCTTGAGGATAGGATTGTATTTTTTCAATTCCAGCCGTTCTGTAGTATTCTTTCTGTTCTTGGTGGTGATATACCTTGAAGTACCGGGCAGACCGCTTTCCTTATGCTCAGTGCATTCCATAATCACCTGTATCCTGTTTCCTTTTACCTTTTTTGCCATTGCTGCTTCCTCCCTCTCATTAAGCGTTTAAATATCCATTTGCAGCGGCTTTTTTCAAGGCTGCATCCAAACCAATCTTATTGATGGTGCGCAAACCGGATGCCGATATGTTCAGGCTGATCCAGCAATCTTCTTCCACCCAATAGAATTTCTTTCTGAACAAATTGACGTTAAATATACGTTTCGTTTTCCGGTTGGAATGAGAAACGTTGTTGCCAACCATTGCTCTTTTACCTGTTATTTGACAAATCTTAGACATTGCTATATAATGTATTGTATATTATTATTCACGCCTATAGAATTCACCGGAAGACAATTTCCCGATAAATCAGGGCGCAAAATTAAGCATATAATTTCAATTTACCAAAGCTTTCTCCAAATTAATTTTCAAAGAGATGAATGGATAAACCGATCATGTCCAATTGCATGACTGTGGAGGATTTGTTAAAACAGTCCCGATACCTCTTTATACAGATCATTCAGAAACGAGAGCGTAGCTTTTCGTGTGCTACTCCTCATTTGCCCCTCTTCACCCAAAGCACTCACCGCCTGGTCGGTAATGGTCTGCTCGGCTGTAATAACCTTCGGGAAAGACGATGCTCCCTGTTTCGGCGCGCCCTGGTAGGTAATATCCCTTACCACCAATATGCACCCGGCATTGGCTACGGAGAGGTCGAACCGGTAATTCATCACTGTTTTCTCCGGCACACCCGCCAGCTCGGTTTTTGCACTTACCGTGGCCGATTGGTTTTTATCGTCGAAGCGAATGCCCGACACCAACGGACTGCCGGCATATTTATTTTTTACCCATTTTTGCAGGACGGCATATTTCTGATTTGCCGAAAGTTCCTGATCCGTGAGTATGAACTGCTCAAAAACCACCTTCCCGTTCACCACCGGCACGGTAGTGAAACCGGCATCCACCTGCCCCGCCATACGGGACAGCCCGATTATCAACATGCTTACAACCAGTATATACTTCTTCATATTAAATCCATTTAGAACAAAGAGAAAAGAGCAAAGAATAAAGACTTTGAATGTCGAATTCAATACTCCAACTCCCGATTAGACTACAAACCTACGAAAAAGATTAAAAACAGCCATCTACTTTTACAAAAAACAGGCCTTGAAATTTTATTTATCACTTAAAAACCATTACTTTTGCATCTCGAAAAATTAAACGTAACATTTTTTCAGTAAAATATGTCTGCTAAAAAAACAAAAGAATCGAAGGCCGAAAAGAATTTCGAAAATATCGGGGAAGCACTTACCACTTCCGAACAGTTCCTCGAAAAGAATCAGAAGACCATTGTAACAGGGTTGCTGATAGTGATCGCGGTCGTGGGCGCTTTCCTCGCCTACCACTATTTACATAAGACGCCCCGTAACGAGAAGGCGCAAGCCGCTATTTTCAAGGGTGAACGCTATTTTCAGAACGGTGAAGATTCTCTCGCCCTTTTCGGCAACGGCAACGATTATATCGGGTTTGAATCTGTGATAGATCGGTATAAAGGCACCAGAACGGCCGACCTTGCGCATGCCTATGCAGGAATTTCCTATAGTCGGATAGGCAATAATGAGAAAGCACTGGAGCACCTGAAAAAGTTCAAAGGAGGGGATCTCCTGGTCACCCCCGCTGTTACCGGCGCCCTAGGCGATGTATATATGAATATGGGGCAGACCGACCAAGCAATTTCCAACTTTCTCAAGGCAGCCAAAGAAGCCGATAACGAGATGCTCAGCCCCCTCTACTACAAAAAAGCGGGAGAGGCATACCTGAGTAAAGCCGACTATGATAAAGCGATTGAGATTTTCACCCAAATTAAAGAGACCTATCTCAACGCTCCCGAATCACGGGAAGCGGACAAATTTATCCAGCAGGCTCTTTTCCTGAAAGAAAATAACTAAACAGTCATGGCTACAGCATTGAATAACCTCTCGTCGTACGATCCCACGGTGGTTCCCGACGGGAAAGGAAAACGGATAGGCATCGTGGTGTCCGACTGGAACTCATCCGTAACCAGCAGTCTACTGCGCGGAGCAACCGACACACTCCTGAAATTCGGCCTTGCGGGTGATGATATTATTATTGAACACGTACCGGGAAGTTTCGAACTGACCTACGCTGCAAAGGTAATGATCGAAAAAGCGGAGGTGGACAGCGTCATCATTCTGGGATGTGTTATTCAGGGAGAGACACCGCACTTCACCTTTGTTTGCAACAGTGTAACGGAAGGTACTACCCAGCTCAACCTAAAGTACGATGTACCGGTAATTTTCGGCCTTCTTACCACCAACACGCTGGATCAGGCAAAAGCCAGATCAGGAGGCAGGCATGGTAATAAAGGCGACGAAGCGGCCATCACCGCTTTAAAAATGATGGAACTTCAGTCAAAATACAAATAATTGTATTAAATTTGCACCTGCAAATACCGGGCAGTTACCAGAGTGGCCAAATGGGGCTGACTGTAACTCAGCTGGCTTACG
>NZ_CALNAT010000015.1 GCF_937873925.1 uncultured Proteiniphilum sp.
AATGTGCCAGAATATTCCGCAAACCTTCCCTCAAAAAACGAATAAATCGGAAAAACATTAAGTAATATAAGTTAAGTGGAAGGAATTTCACATCAACAGAATCATTTATTAATCATCATTTATACGTCTCCACAAATTATTATTTATAAATAAGCAGGAGACATATTTGGTGAAATATAGAGATCACACGACCTTCTGTAAAATATTATTCCTGTTCCAACATCCAAAGAGAGTTTTCAAATTCTTGAATAATGTCTATGTTGCGGGTTTTATCCCAGAAACTACTGTCTTCTTCTATAAGTACTTTTGTAGCAATAATCCAGGATTGTATCCATCCTGAAAGTGTACACCAGGCTCCCCAGCCAATATCGGCATTTGAGGCCCAATAATCCCAGCGAGCGAAATCAAAAGCCCTGAACCAGGCTCCATCTAAATCTCTATGTATACTACTTTTTATTTGTACTTTTGTCAGAAAATCAGACAAACTTTCAACCGCGCTCTGATAACGTGTTGAACCGATTGATTTAGCTGCCTCATTTAAAGAGAACAGGGCGAAATTGTTGGTATACAACATATCCGCGACAGGGTCCCCATTTTCAAAAATGAGGGGAGCTTCAGTCGTACCGTAACTGGCATTTGATTTTATTCTGCCATAACTGGCAAGAGAATCATCGCCCCCCATAATCTCCATCAAGGCTCCATTTGGTTGTTGATATTCCAGCAAATCATCAACGACAGTGACTAACCATTGCTTATATTCATCATTATTATCGACTTTGACAAGCCAAGCAAGTGGCAGTATCATTCTTGCTCTCTCTTGTTGTAAACCATTGGTCCATTTCCATTTATCAGGGTAAGCTTCCATCATTATTTTTAAGGCCGTTACAGCCTTATCAAGCAGAGGTTTATACCCAGTTTTGTCATAAAGCCAAATATAGCATGCTATCATCCAGGATTCATGATGAGGTTGAGGGCGAATTGCATCACTGTTTAAATAATGTTCCCACCCATTCTTAGATATATGTTTAGCATTTAACCATCTACCTTGAAAACCATACTTACTTGAAGTTCTGAAATTAGCCAGAATATTTTCCACAATTAACCTGTTCCATTTCTTTTTTTTCAGGTAAGTTGAAGCCCCAATTACGCCAATAATTGCTCTTGCGTTATCATCCCCATATATCACCTCAGGATGAGTATATGACCACCCAAGTAATCCATAAGATCCTTTAGTTTTGTCACTAGTCAATAATTTTGCATTAGACTCGGAAAACAGATAATCAATGAGTTTGGCCGAAGTTTCTGAATATTCCTTATCTTCAAGAATATTACCTGCAGCTGCTAGAGCATATGCAACCTCACCTTGAACATCAGTACGTATCCAATATCGATATTTCTGGGATCCGTCTTGTTGTATTTTTGAAGCATGCCCCTCTAATATACCCATGGATCCATCTCCAACCGGCATATCTTTATCCAAAGGAGGTCCAAAAGGTTCACTTCCGTTACCCTGATATTTAAGCCATAGATCTTTCCAACTAGGATGTAATAACAGACCTGAATAGAAGAACCAATCGGCTCCCTTTTTAATTGAATTGAGCTTATCCTTCTTATCAATTACATCATTTGGCAAAAAACTTGGACTTGGATCATGTACCCAGCTTGTAAGAGTTAAGTCATAATTGTTTAATAGCCAGCGTATTATTCCTTGCCAGACTATCCTCCATGAGTGATTAGGCGAGTATCGTCCTTGCACGAAATTTGAAAGAGCAGTAGTTGAGATTAATATATTCGCATCTTCAACGAGTAATGGATAAGTTTTTGTATTATCAAGTCCGAATTCAGCTTTATCAAATCCTGCAACGTTTGCATATACCATAATGGGATTATCATGTACAATAGGTATAACATAACAGTCGTTAATACCTAATAAACTCATTCTGGGGAGACTATCTCCAAAAAAACATGAGTTAACGACTCCTCTCTCTAACTCACCATGATAAGTAGTTTGCGGAGCATAGCTTCTATCAGGAAAAACTTCGGGAAATTCAACATACAGGCGAACAGATGGCCTCTTACGGATTATTTCATATGTTTCCTTTGAAATAGCCGCTTTATATCCTGGATATTTGTCTGCGAGAAAGATAATTGAAGAGTTGTCGGATATTGTATCAATAAACCCTTTGTCTATCGTTTTAATTGGGACTGCTCCTATTCCATTTTTTTTTAACAGATAGAAGATGTCATTTGAAGTTTCTCCTACTACATACAACCGGGGTTGAGCTCCTAAATAATAGTAAATTAAAGCGATCAAGCATAGTAACAATACTCTCTTATGCATAATTAGGCATTGAATTAGTTAATTGAGAGGTCTGTAAGAAGTTATTGGTATAGCGTCATAGACAAACCCATATATTATTTATCTACCAGGGATTATATCATACACTCCTTCTGGGGATTGAAAATAGATTGTGTTTTTGTTGGGTAGGACATCAACATCAAAAATTATTTTCCCATCATTTCGCTTAACAATCCATTTTCCCTCCTTTAATCCTGTTAGTATTATTTTTGAGGAACTACTATTAGAGGGTAATTTCAGAGTAAATTTGTCACTTATCAAATCAAGCTCTTTATTCATGCATATAATGTAATCTGCAAAGGATAACTCATGAAAATGCTCGTTTTCCCGGTGTTTTACTTCGATTGGCGAAATATGCTCAGCAGATAATTGGAAAAAAGTGAGAAAGCTATCCTCTTTGGAGGGTTCAGCAGGTGAAAGCATTATTCTGTGTCCTTTTGCCTCAGGAAAATTTCTTTCAATAATTCGCCCCGGCACTTCATATTTATAAGCGAAAGAGCTGTTGGCATCGTCGCCGCTTAAAACAGTTGTAGTGTAGTCTTTTATTTCCGGAACTAATATTTTGATGTGAGTTTTTCCAATTCTGTCTTCTACCCTGTTTTCCAATGCAATGTGATTATTTTGGATAACCGGATGATTAAGGGTGTTTACTTGCCAGTACTTCTTGAAGTTCGGGTCTGATGTTATCATTCTGTCAAATAATACTATAATCGCTGGTATTGAGTCGTTTTCTAAATTAACAAAACAAAATTGACGAATATAATCTTCGATCTTTGGAGAATAAGCGCCTTTTAGATTTACTGAAAAATAGCTGTAAGTTGGCATTGTTTGTGATGGCCCGAAATCGGCCGACAAGATAGTTCCGTTATTAAACCAGGGATCGGATTGAGCTTTTTGAATGGTTTCAGGGTGACGTTGATTAAATTTTGTTCCTCCATCATTGGATTCAGTATTTCCAAACTTTTCATTCGGGTCAACGGCCAACATCATACTATGAGAGATAGAACGTTTATGAAAATTGAAATCATAAGGAGGTCCATAAAACCCGTAAATACCTAAATCTGCAACTTGAATACCCCTGTAGTATATCTGTAATGCTCCCGCATCACTATGCTGATGATTACCGAAATGATATCCTCCACCTTTAACTTCCGCAACCACATCATCGCTGTCCGGCCCAATATTCCAGCCGGTTCTGGCTACCATTGATCCCATTATTGGACCAAAATCAATAGTTAATGGCAGAGAGTTTAAACTTTGATTTGCTTTAAGATTAGGGTCGTTTAAAAGTAAGAAAAGCACGGAATCACCCATTTCTCCTCCTTGTCGTTCAAATTCCCCTTTCACTATCGGATCAGAAGCATAAGTATAAAATAAGAACATGATTAGTGGGCTTTTCCAGTAGTATGGTTCTCCTGGATTACCTTGTACAATACCATCTCCATCTCTCAACATTTGTCCGTCCGGCAAGCGCAAATAAAGCCAGTGAAGAGGGAGTTTTTTAATATTCTCATCAAACACCTCCTTGCCAGACATTCTCTTGAGGAGCCATGCAGCATGCATATCCCATGTACTCCTGAATGCCGCATAGCTAACGCCTTGATTGTGCCTTGGCGACTGGTACTGCCAGTTTCGCATCGGGACAAGTTCTTCCAATATACGATAGGAACAATAGTTATAAGGCTGCGGATTTTCGTCGTAGATCGCTATACTCATTGATAGTAAATCTCTTGTTATTTGAGCTTCACTTCCATGACCTGTAAGCACAGATTGCTTGAAGGGAGGCCAACCAATTTCCATCTCCTCTGCCAGTCGCATGAGATTTTCGTATATGATATCTTTATCTTCAGGCTCCATTAAACGATAACACCAATCATATACCAAAGAAGCGGTATAAATTGCCCTTCCTATCTCGCGGGTGATATCCAACAAATTACCGAACTCAACGTGTGACAGGTAGCTCGTCATCAATTGGATTGCCTCTTTTCCAATTTTCTCTTCGTTGGTCATCAAATAGTAAAAAGCCTTTTCCCTGGCAGCATTCTCCAACTTTGCATCATACGAAACCTCTACTCCATCTTCATATTGGACCTCAAAAGGGATAACGGCTCTCTTCATGAGATCCTCCCAGTACTGTTTGTTTTCTCCCACACTCAACCTATCCTTGACAACCTTCAATGAACTTTTGTTCACCCATAGGCGTGGCCTGTCAAAAGGAGGATTGAAGGGGGGATTGTAAGTACTTAAAGCTTCTGGCACTTTTGGTGCCACATAGCTATCGATTTCGATATAATCCAGCCTTACACCTTTAGGCAACCAAATTTTCAATTTTTGATTCTTTCCATTAAAATCAAATCTTCCTGATACTTGTTTTCTGGCATCCCAAGGGACATAAACGACTCTTTTAGTCGGTCTATTACTATTAATCTGTATCCTTACATATAAAGACTCATATTTACTTGTTGCCTTTTTCATAAGAATAGCACCCTCATCATCTGTAACGGCATATGTGGAAATTACATAACTCCCTTCAGGCAAACTAAGATTGAAGGTAATATCTGCCTCCTCTCTTTCTCCATCAATGGCTGTTTTAGCCTTCTTTCTCAAAGAGACTCCCTTGTTTCCTGACATTCTCGAATCCTCTATTATTTCTACATACTCAGAATTGATAACAGAAGATTCGGTTTCTAATCTAATTGAGACATTTTCTTTTAATATATTATCCGATGATTTTTTACTTTTATCGGCTAGTATATTGAAAATGGATACAGTGAAAAAAAATAGATAAAGTAGTATTTTCGTTTTCATTAGTAAAATCCAATTAATGTTTTTTTTGTTCCAGAGCTGTATCATATTGTTTGTTTTTTTATATAAATCAATATGCTTTTTTTACTTTAAAAACACAACAGTATTACTAGGCATATCAAGTTGAAATTAGTTTAGATCATACAATATTCTTTTCAATCTCTGATCCATATAGTGTTTACATTTACCTATTGTAAATAATTATTTGATATATTTAGCCACTTGGATTGGACAAAATATCTATTATTATCTTATATTTTTTTTTAGTTAAAGATCAAAACGGAGATCTAAAAACGAAAAGGATGGAAGATGAAAATTAGGTATGGAGATAGCCCAGTTTCACCTTCCTAGCTTCATATCATATAATATTTACTCATCAATACAATACAGGAGAAAATAATTCCATCACCACACCTCTGTCACGCATCACCAAAACGTCATTAGCTTCATAAGTCCAATCTCCATTCTTTATGGTATAGTGTATCTCTATGCCGTCTCTATCCTTATTCCCCCAGTTGTATTTTTTCTCTTGAAATACACCGGTTCCTGTGACTTCGTATGCAGAACCCTTCGGTGCCGACAGGGTACAGTTCTTCCCGTCAAAATCCAAGAGCATACCAAACGAACCCGTTATCTTTTGAGAGTTGAAAAATGTATTCATGGCGACCTGATAACGTCCCGTCGTCACCAACTTGACCACGGGGTTCTTCTCGACATATTTCTCGCTATAGACATTTTCCTCCACCACATTTCCGGAGAGATCTTTTACTTTATTTTTCCCGTAATACAAATATGATCCGTGAAACTCATTGATATATTTTATGGCGAACATGGTAAAGTTTTTGGGTAGCACTTCCCATTTCTTTTTATCCCTCGGATCTGGTTTCTCTTCAGAAGCCGACATTCCCTGCAATATAGAATCCACGTCATTTGAACCGGTCAAACGCATCGGTATGACATATCCCAATTTAATGGCCAATGTGTCTTGGAAAAAGGCATCGTTGAGCTGAACCTCAATGGCGCCGTTGAATTTTCCCGAGGGTATCACCACTTTATCCGGAGAATTGAGCTGGTAATAATGGGAAGGCATGAATCGAATGGTATCTTTACTCCCTTCAAACAGGGCGCGCTCGCAGAGTGTCTGATCTACCTTAAAATTGATTACACGGTCACTTTTATTTGAATACAATCCTCCTATGGCAGCATATATAAGGAATTTATGATTATTATCATTGGTATTGTCATAAATATAATCTCCCAACACGAGAGTTCGTACCGGATATTGATAGGGAAAATATGCGGATGAAAAATCATAATCTTCGTATTCAATATCGGAATTTTTACAGGACAATATAGCTGCAAAACACAGTGTTAATAACAGAACTTTTTTCATCGTCTAAAATTTTTTAGGGAATTACCAACCCTTATTTTGAATTAATTGATCAAATTTGATGATTTCGAAATCGGGAAGCGGACCATAGTGCATATAGTTATTGTTAAAATTTCGCTCTTCCACATCTACATAATGGTAGTTCCCTTCAAAATCAATATTGACACCTCTCACCGATTCGGTCAAATTCAATTTCCATCTTCGTAAATCCCAAAACCGGAATCCCTCAAAACACAATTCCAATCTTCTCTCGTTGCGGATCAAATTACGCATCTCTTCTTTATTTGTAATGGATGCCAGATAGAGATCCGGTTGTTTGATACCCCCCCTTTTTCTGATGGCTGCAATGACATCGCGCGCAGAGAACGTTTTTTTTCCGGTACCATCGGGGCCCCAGGCTTCATTGGCCGCTTCGGCATAAATTAAGAACAACTCCGTAAAACGGAAATGAACCTGATAATGATTTTTGCTGTTCCTTTGTGCCGGATTGGCATTGACATCTTCCCGAATAAATTTTCTCAGGTAATATCCGGTACGGGTGGAGGTGCTGGTGGAATCTTTCGCGTCAATTTTTCCTCCTTGTGCAGTAACGATGAGTTTATTACTCATTTTACTTTTGTTGTAAACAATGTAGAGAGAGAGTCGAGGGTCTCTGTTCTTATAGGGATCAAGCGGATCATATCCACTCTCCGCATGGTTGATTGGATAACCGTTTGCCATGGGAAAAGCGTCCACCAGATTTTGTGAAGGATTGACACTCCCATTTCCAAACAGGGAAGGTGGAAAATTGTTTACCTCCAATGAATTGGATGCCGAAATGGGCCTTCTTAGAATCATTTCTTGCTGATCATTTCCCTTCACAACCGAGAGTTTATCCACATAGGTTCCCAAATAGTAGCGGTGTCCGTTGGGATCCATACTCCCCACGCCACCGGCAGCGTCTATTACATCGGCGGCATACTCTGCAGCCCGTTCCCATAATTGTTGATCCCCGTCGGAAAAAGCGGGGCTTGCTGCCAGAAGGGCTACCCGCGACTTGAGCGCTTTGATGAATTGACCGTTTATCCGCTGGTTAAACCGATTACCGAAAACGTCATTATAATTGGCGATGGATTTAACATCTTCATATCCGGGAGGCAACTGAGACGGATCCGTAATATTTTGATATTTATCCATTGTCAGGTATTGCAATGCTTTGTCAATATCTGCGTAAATATGCTCCACCGATTCTTTAAAAGTTGCTCTCGGTTTTTTAAATTCATTGTCCTTTATCCCGAAAGGTTTTTCATAAATAGGGATTCCCAACAGTTCATTGCCAGCGGAATAACCACCTACTGTTTCCAGCAGGTAATATTGAAACAGAGCCCTCAATCCGTAGGATTCACCGAGCAATCTTTTTTGATATAAAGCCGATAAGTCTTTATTGGTCCATTTCCATTCAACAGAATCCACTACATTATCGATAAAGTAATTCAGATATAGGATGATCCTGTTTGACGTATACCACATGTCAAACGGGTTGTATTTTGAGGACCATTCACCGATTGCCGCCCTTCGGTAATTATTGTTACTGATGTTGGATACGGCATCGTCCGTTGCCACATCGTTAAAACTTATATCATTGGTTGGCAAGGCAATATATGCATTCATCAACATTCCTTCGGCATAATCCGGATCACTGTAAATCCGTGAAAAGGTATTTTGATTTTCATCGGTCGGTTCAATGAGTTGGCACGACTGAATCAAACACGGAATTGCTACTGCAAGTATGAATAATCGTTTTAAATAGATCATAATAATTGAATTAAATGATTAAAAGGTGATATTCATCCCCAACGAAATGGTTCTCGAATAGGGTGTCCCCGACAAATTAAGATCCTGCTCTTTACGATATTTCGAAAATCTAAACAGAGAACTTCCTTTCAGATAAACACGTAGTTTTTGCGCGTGTAGTTTGGCGACAATTCTCTCGGGGAACGCGTAAGTCAATTGTACCCTGTCAATCGTAAAAGAATCGTTTTTATAGAGCCAGAAAGAGGAATACCGGAAATTATTGTTATTCGTCAATGAACTTAGGCGTGGATAGGTAGCGCTATTTTTGGTCTCTTCGGTCCATCGTCCCCTCACAATTTCGGAATATTTATCATCTCCATCCACCCAATAATAATTTCCACTTCTGTATGCGTCTGAACCATTTTCACCGGTACCGATGATAAAGAAAGCAATATTTTTCCATTCGAGATTGAACTGGAGCCCATACGTGAGGGGTGACATTGATCTTCCGACGACGACCTCATCTTCACTATCGATGACATTGTCGTCATTTTGATCTACATATTTGATATCCCCGGGTTGTACGGATCCAAAAGATTGTACGGCGTGATTGGCAATTTCATTCGCATCGTTGAAAAAGCCATCGGCTACGAGCGCAAATCTTGCATCAACCGGATGTCCCGTACGATATTGATACTGATTCCTAAACATTTCATCGGTCTTGAGCACTTCGGATGTGCAATATAGGATATTGGTACCCAGGGAGAGCGAAACTTCCCCCAACTTTTTCTTGTAAACAAGGCCTAATTCAGCACCCCGGTAAGCGGTCTTATCATAATTTTCGTAAGGGATAAATTGATTGTAATAGTTGGGGTAAATGGTTTGCGGCCTCACGATCTGATCCTCGTAAAAATGGTTGAAATAGTTGAAGTCGAATTCGATCTGTCGGTCAAAAAGCGCGCCTTCTATTCCAATATTTAAATCCTTTCTTTTCTCGAATGCCAAATTGAGATTTTCGCCCCGAAGCGAGATGGTACCTGCATTATTCCATTCGCCTTCATACCAGCTGTAGCTATAGGAGTTGCCAGTACTGCTGTTATAGAGGAAGTGCGCGTCTATTCCCTTATCGGTGTGAACCATTCCGGTGGTAAATCTCAATTTTAAATGGTTGATATTCCGAATCGTTTTCATGAATTCTTCCGAACTTATCACCCAGGCCATTCCCACCGAGGGCGAGAACGCTTTTTTCTGTTTCTGATGTAATTTGGCCGAAAAGACATAGGCACCGCTGAAGTCGAAAAGATATTTATCTTTATAGGCATAACCCGCGCGAATCCCAAAATTTAAGTTTTTGGTACCCTGTATGTCTGTTAACCCGTTTTTCACCATCGTACCAAAACCGATAAGCGATCCTCCGACACGGTGGATGTCATTAAAGACTCTGTCGTAATCAAACGCGGCATATCCACCGAATCTCCGGACATAATTGGCGTCGGTAACCGATTGGGTACCGGTTCTCTCATCCTTGCCATACTGCGTTAATCCAACGATCGAGTCATTCTCTCCCCAAGTCGGTTCATATACCGAAAAGCTGTTTCTGACGGCTTGCTTATAGGTGGAATAAAAGTCGAAACTCAAGTTGGTATTCAACGTCAACCCTTCGGTAATAGAGCGCAAGTCGATGTTATTCTTCTGATCAAAAGAAAATGTCCGCTGCGCGTTCGGGTTGATTAATCCCGATGCATACACAATGGCAATCGGATTGCTTCTGATGCTCTGGGTCCCTCCCAACAGATATTTACCGTCAATATCATTCAATCGCGAGATCAACAACGAATTTTCAGGATCGATCCGATCGATGGGCAGCAACGGCGTAAACTGGTTGGGTTTGAAATTCGCTGAGGTGGCGAAGTAGTTATTTCCGGTTGGACCGTATCCCTCGTTCAGCACCGCAGCCGCATTGAAGGAGCTCTTCATATAGCTATTGATATTCACGTCTATATTGCCCCTGATATTGAACGTATTAAATCGTTCCTCTTTACCGGCTCCGAAGTTCAAGTAGCTGGTACTTTGTTGCCATCCGGCATTGGCGTAATAGGAAACGACTTCGTTGCCTCCGTTAAATTCCGTTTCCACATTAAAATCAGGATGGTATCGTCTGATAAAATCTTTGGAGAAATAATCCACATTGGGATATCTATAGGGATCTCCACTCCTGTAGTTTTTGATTTGCTCTTCATCGTACAAAATATCCAATCCATCATTCAACCGCGCTTCATTGTACAATTCCATATAGTCGGCGGAGGAGAGATAGGATGGCAAATCTTTCATCAAGGAAACGCCGTACTGGGCATTGACCATGATTTCCTGTTTTCCGGGATTTCCACGCTTGGTATAGACCAAAATAATGCCGTTCGCCGCGTGGTTCCCGTATAAAATGGAGGAATTGATATCCTTTAAGAACAACACCTGCGCGACTTCTGACATTTTAACGGTTGAGGGGTTTCTGGGCAGTCCGTCCACCAAAAACTGATACCCCCCGATTCCCCGGTTGTTCGTCGTTCCATACAATCCGGGTATCCTGCCTCTTAAAGCGTCATACAATGAATAATTCTGATCGTATTTCATGATCTCCTCGGCATTTAATACGCTGATGGCTCCTACGACATTGTGCCTGACGGTGTTTTTAAAGGCAATCTGGATGGTATCCGTTGGATCATTCGAGAAGGTATGGGCATCCGATTGGCTCCATAGGTAGGATCCGTTTAAAGAGAGGATTGACCATACGATCATAAAAAAGATGCTCCTTGATTTTGATATATTTTCCATCATTCAAAGCTTTTTAAAATTATAAATCGAATTATTACCAACCCGGATTTTGAGGGAATTCGGGATACAATCTGGTAAAGTCCGGTTGAATCGGCAACCAATTGTGCTTTTTCTCGGCTACTCTTGTCACCAATACGACTTCTTCGACATTGATGGGCTTGCCATCGGCACCTCTTTCAAAATTGAGACCGGTTTTCTGCTTGTATTTCGAACTTGAATTCAGATTCCACCTCCTGAGATCGCAAAAACGATGGATGTTGAAGGCAAATTCTACCGCGCGTTCCCGGATGATCTCTTCCATAAATACATCTTTGCTTTTGGTATATCTATCGGGTAGATTGGGAAGTTTTGCCCGATTCCTGATCTTATTTACGGCATCAACCGCGCTCATGGTATATGCCGGACTTATACTCTGTGGCGAACCATAACCGTGAAGTACCGCTTCCGCATAATACATATAGATATCGGCCAGACGCATGAAAGGAACATAGGCTTGCAAATTCTGCCACAGATTGTCAATATTGTTACAACCGATGGGAGAATATCTTTTATAATAATACCCCGTGACACTTCCTCCGTTGCCGGCCCGATTGTTCCCCCCGTTGTACAATTCCACATATTTGTCTCTCGCCCTATTTGGCGGAACACTTCCCAAAATCACCATATCGCCATCCACAATGAAATCGGCATAATACCGTGGTTCCCGGTCTTTCCACGGGTAATTGGGATCGTAGCCCGATTCCGGGTCGTAAATGGGAAGCCCGTTGGCCATAGCATAATTTTTGGTATAATTGTGTGTCGGCACCTCCACATTTTGACCGCCACCGATTGCCTGCCAGACTTTGGCCACCACTGCCGACCATCTCACCCTGCCGGGTGAATAGTGCGGTGCCTTCATGATCCTTTCGGTACCCCCCGAAGGTATCTTGGTACCAACCACCCAAAAATTATCGGTCCATTTTTCCCAGGGGAGCAGTTTATAGCGCCCGGTTTCATCGCAGATTTTTAATATTTCTCCAAAAACATCGGCAGCTTGTTTACAAAGCTCTTCATTATGGCTGTTTTTACCGGTCGCTTCTTCGTTCATCATGGGACTGGCTGCATACAAGAGTGAAGTGCCACAAAATCCCAAAGCGTGAATTTTCCCAATTCGTTCCTCATTAAATCCGAGTGTTTTTTGACCGACTTCGGTTTTATCCCAATCGAGAGGTAACAACGCCGCCGCAGCTTTCAAGTCTTGGGCAGCCCGTTTCGCTCCTTCCTGGAAGGTCAAACGGGGAAGTTTCAAATCCTGGGTTGCCGACAGGAGGGTATCGATATAGGGCATTCCCCCCCACCATCTCATCAGTTCAAAATGGAAATAGCCTCTGAAGAAAAGTGCTTGACCTTTGATGACATCCCTTTCTTCCCTGGTGGCGTTGGTCAACAGGTCCAGATTGGAAAGCGCGACATTTGCTTTTCGAATGCCCATCCAGCAGAGCTGCCATATTCTTTTATCCCTCGGTTCGGCACTACTCGGTTTAGCATTGTTGTTATAAAAAAGTCCTCCTTGATTCCAATAATCACCGTTATCAAACGAAAAGGGGTTGTTGTAAAGGGTTTCATCGGCAAACAGATACTGATTCCAGGCACCCGCTTTGTCCCAATCGGTAATGCAATAGTACATCTCCTCTACGAATCCCTGATAATTATCAAAATTGGTAAAAATATCCTTTTCGGTGACAAACGACTCGGGCGCTTTATCCAGATATTTTTCACAGGATACGAGCAATAGCGCGATCAAGCATCCCTGCATGATAAAAAATTTATTGAATATGTGAATTCTCATAGCTTAAAAATTTATATTGATACCGACATTGAAACGTCTCATATTAGGATAGGCTCCGTAGGAAGCACCTGAACCGGACCTTGCCGATTCCCGATCATCGGGTAATTTAGACCAGAAATACAAATTATTTCCGTTTAAGAATACCTGAAACAGTGATAATCCCAATCGTTGTGCCACCCTTTTATTAAAGGTATAGGCTATTTCCGCGGATTGCAAGCGGATAGAGGATGCATCAAAAATATAATAATCTCCGATATTCTGTGCGAATGTTTTCCATCTGGGTAAGAATGAGGTGGCATCTTGATTGTCCTTTGACCAGTGATCCCTTACGTGTCCAAACACCACATCGGTGTACATGTTGAAATTCAACAGCGGTACACTCCTCGTTACATTATTTACGGCATAGATTTGAGCCGACAGGCGAAATCCCTTATATTCGGCGCCCAATATATAGCTAAAGGTATTCAGAGGTTCTTCCGCGTAGCCAATGGGAACGATGTCTTCATTGTTTTTAATGATTCCGTCTCCGTTATAATCCAGCAGGTTGTAAAAACCGGGCATTTTTTGCAAATCGTTGGTTTCGGTAGGCACACTGCCGTACACTTCATCCCAATTGTTGTAAAAACCGGTATTTTTCAGCGATTTGGTCTGATTGATTCGATAGCCGGCATACTTCAAATTCTTGGGCTTAAGCACGGGGTCATCTCTAAAAATCACTTCATTCTCATTGTGAGACCATGCGAAAGTTCCCCAATAGTTGAAATTTTTGTTGATGGAATTACGATAGGTCAGTTCCAATTCAAACCCCTTGGAATTCACCTTCCCCAAGTTTGCGGGAGGAGCGGAAATTCCCAAAAAGGGAGGGATACTTCTTGCGGTTCCTGAGATGAAAATATCCGTTCTGTTTTCATTGAAATAGTCAAATGATGCGGAGAGTCGGTTTTTAAAGAATCCCAAATCCACGCCAATATTCTTTTTCAGTGCTTTTTCCCAATGAATATCCGGGTTTCCGGCAACAGACTCTCTCCCAAATGTATAAGGACTTCTTGATCCGGTCGGCCACCCAAAGAAGGCACTGCCGCCTACGGAATACTGGCTCAGATAGAGCCACCGTCCTCCGGCACTGTCGTCACCAACCCATCCGAAACTATATCTGAATTTGACCCGATCAATCCAGGGTATGTTGAAAAATTTCTCGTTGGAAAGATACCACCCGAAAGCAAAAGAGGGGAAGAAATCGAAACGATATCCGGGACCAAACTTTTCGGATCCGTTGTATGCTCCGTTCATTTCAAACAGGTACCGCGATCCGTAATCGTATGTTGTCCTAAAGATCCAATCCTCTCGATAATTGGGGAACATGGTACCGCGAGCATACTCTTCACGTTTGAAAACACCGGTTGCCGTTACGTTGTGCTGATCAAACGCCCTCGCATAGTTAACCTGCATCTCATACATCTTCCTGCGATCGACCGGAATCCAGTCTGCCCAAAAAGAGGGACCGATGGCCTCTCGTTCCAGATACCATGGACGTACGACCCAGTCATATACATTCTCACGGGATTCGATGGGTATGTTCGAGGTATACTCACTGGGATCCTGATCCGGCCCTTCATATTTTTCGGGAAAAATAACCTTTCCGGGGGTATTGTAGGGCGAATCGGGTGTGGCGTTGGCGGCATTGTCGTACAATCCACCTTCCGAAGTCACAATATTATCATAAAAGAGCGAAGCCCTCATGCTCAAACCTTCGGTGATAAAATCAAGTTTTTGTTCGACTTTTAAATCGAGGTTCAGGGCGGTCGTGCGTGTTTGCAGGATACCGGTGTTATAAACGGATGCCACCGGATTGTGCCGATTCACCAGTAAAGACCATCCCCAACGCCCATCATCATACTGAGGAAGGTATAGATCCGGTGCCATAAAATACAATGAACTCCATAAAAAGTGGTCCCAATTACCCGATGGACGTCCAATATAATTGCTGTTTTTTATGCCATAACTACCGGCAATATTGGTCGTGATCTTGGTACTCTTTGTAATATTAAAATCCAGATTACTTCTAAAATTCAATCGATTATAGTCAAAGGAAGGCTCGTATCCCTTACGGTTGTCATAATTATGATTAAACATATCCTGCTCATTCAACAGCGAAAAAGAGGCAAAATAGTTGAGCAGTTTTGAACCTCCCCTGATATTTAAATTGGCTCTGTGAGAAAAACCGATATCTTTCCAGAGTGCCTTTTTCCAATCGACATTGGGATAAATGGGTACATGTTCCGGAAGCTGTGGTTTTCTATACCTGGTAGCAATCTCATAAGGAATAAAATCATTCCATGAATCCTCTCTCAATGGAATTTCTCTTTCAATGGCCTCGTTTCTGTAGTTAATGGCACTGAAAGACTCCATGATCTCTGGTACCTTGGATATCATTTTCCCAGTTGTAGTGTAACTGAAGGAAAAGGTAGGTTTACTGGTTGATCCCCGCTTTGTTGTAATCATGATGACCCCATTGGCACCTTTCACACCGAAAACGGCAGTCGCCGACGCATCTTTCAAAACGGAGATACTCTGAACTTCATTCACGTCCAAATCGTCCATCGCTCTTTCTACTCCATCGATCAAAATTAATGGTTGGCTGTTATTCCAACTAGTCCTTCCACGAATAAAGATTTGTGTTCCACTTCCAGCTCTTCTGACGCCTCCAGGCTCTCCTGATGAGGTTATTGTGGTAAGACCCGGTATTTGCCCAGTCAAAGACGATCTCAAGTCCGGGACATTGCCCACTTTCTGAAGATCTTCTTCTTTGACTTGAGAAATGGAACCGACAATACTCTCTTTTTTCTGGACACCATAACCTACGGCAACCACCTCTTCCAGCGCAATGGCCTCATCTTCCAGAATGATGTCAAATCTCTTTTTCGTCCCTATAGAAATGATTTTAGTTTTCATTCCGATAAATGAAAATTGAAGGCTTTCAGAATTAGAAGGAACTCTAAAAGAGAAATTACCATTTGAATCTGTAACTGTTCCAATCGTAGTTCCAGTTACCAATACAGTAACTCCGGGTAACGGATCTCCATCGTTTGTTTTAACATTACCTGTCAATAGTTCTGTATTTTGCAAAACAGAGGGTAAATCTCCATTATTTGCATGTAAACCAGCAAATGATAGTACAGTTAAAACAAGAAAAATAAACTTAATTAATGATTTGAAAAAACTCATGGGAATAAAAGTTATATTATACATGTTTTAGATTGATTGCGTTTGATTACTCCAAACTTGTTTTTCATTTTATATTTAAATCTTGATCTTTAATGTTTTGTAATTTCAAAAAGTATGTATCATTTATAGAGTTTTTTTTATAATACTCCCCGAAATTTGTACCACGAACTAAGCAAAGATTAAATGCTTATAT